>NZ_RCSQ01000033.1:0-17090 GCF_004103255.1 Pseudoalteromonas sp. PS5 | reverse complement strand
TTAAGTCAAATTGGTATTAAACTTTAAATTGATCGACTGACAAGCGTAGCTCTTCTGCGAGTTTCGCCACTTCAGAGCTTGAAATTGACGTCTGGCTTGCACCTTCAGCCGTTTGCTCAGCAATCGTAACAATAGACTCTAAACGTTCACTAATTTCTTGCGCTACTTGCTGCTGCTCGTTTGCTGCATTAGCGATTTCTTCACTTACATCATGCGCTTGTGAAACCGCTGCGGTAATAGAGTTCAATGCTTCGTTGGCAAGGTCGCTTTGGTTCACACAAGACTCAGCCTGCTGTTTACCTTTCGACATTGCACTTACGGCTTCTTCTGCGCCTGCTTGTAAAGACTCGATCATCGCCTGAATTTCTTGTGTAGACTCTTGAGTTTTACTTGCTAAAGAGCGTACTTCGTCAGCAACTACCGCAAACCCTCGGCCTTGTTCTCCAGCTCGAGCTGCTTCAATTGCGGCATTAAGCGCAAGTAAGTTAGTTTGCTCAGCGATGCCTCGTATAACATCCAAAATACTTCCGATAGAAGCACTATCTTGATGTAGTTTATTGATAACACGCGATGCCTCGTCGACTTCTTTGGCGAGTTGCTCAATGGTGTGTTTATTTTCGTGTGAGATACCTTTAACGCGCTCAGCTTCTTTGTCAGCGTTTTTGATTTCTTGTAGCGCTTGGTGTGCGCTGTTGCTCACACCATGAGAAGTGCTACTCATCTCGGTTGTTGCTGTAGCTGCTTGCTCAACTTGTGCTTGCTGATTTTTAATCGCTTGACTCGATTCAGTGGTAATCGTCGATGTTTCTTCAGAGGCCGCTGCCAGTTGTGTTGAACGAGAAATAATACCGGTGATCAGTTCACGTAAACTCGAGATTAACGTATTACAGCTTTTCGAAAGCTCTCCAAACTCGTCTTTGGCGGTATCATCTAAGCGCTGCGTCATATCGCCACTGGCTACGATATTCAATACTCGATTTACTTCAGAAAGAGGCTTGGTAATGCGACTCACTGTAATGTATGCAACGCCGACAGCCATAACAGTCGCCACCATCATACCTATCCAAGTCCATAAATTAGCTTTACCGACGTCACTGCGCACACCTTGTTGCAAATTGAACGCGACTTGGCTTGCTTCTGACAACAAATCGTCAAGCTGAGAAAGCGCCGCTTGTGTTGTTTTTTCAGCGTCTGCAAGTTCTTTTTGGGTTTCAGCAAGGGCGAGTATCAGGCGCTTTTGGTTTTCTGCAATGCTGTTGCTGCCAGTTACAGTGTCTTTTAGAGCCGTATAATATCCCTCAAGATCTGCGAATAAGCCGCTATCAAGTGCAGTAACTGGACCACGGATCAAGTCGATATTTCGTCCTAGCTCTTCAACTAAATACTTTTGCTCATTTCTAACGATTTCTAGCGTGTTGATGTCTTCAACAGTGACTAAATCGTTTGCACTAGTAACCACAGAAGAAAAGTTGTTCTCAAGGCTATTTGCAGCTTGAAAAGCACGTTTGTCGCTATCTTCTAATCCATCTAAATCGATGATGTCTACCGTTACCATAGTGGCATCCTCGGCAGCCATATCAAGATCAGATAACTGTTCTTTGAGCTTATCGCGCAAAGAAAGCTCTGACGACTTCTCAGTGACTAGGCTATTCATGGCTTTTACAAATGCGTCGTAACTTTTGCCAACATCGCTGCTGCTTGAAGCAAGTTTGTTGTTAGAAGCGACCACCTGTTGGAGTTCAGAGTATGTTTTATCAAAAATCTTCTGACGCTCAGAAAACATTTGTCTCAGCGTCGCAAGCTCTGTTTCTGAGCGCGCATAAAAACTACCTTGCGCCATCTTGCTCATTAATGTGAACTCAACTTTGAGTTCAGAGCTTTTTGATAGTGCAGGTAAGGAGAGGCTGTTTACCTGCTGAGTTGAGTTGTCAATGTTTGCAATCCTAATTAAAGAATTACCCCCGATAAGAAGAAGCAACAAGGTGATGGTAATAAACCCACCCCAAATACGTTGGCTAACAGTCAAATTCATAGCTGTCCTACAAAATTTACAATGCAATACGGATACTTATCGGATTTATTGCGGATAAGTTAAGTATTTTATAGCAGATGTGACGAAAAAATTCAGCAAAAAAGGTCGGATTACAAAAAATAGCGACTATTTTGCCACAAGGGAGGTATGTTTATCGAATATAGTTTAGTCAGTTGGAAGTGAGATAAGCACGTAAATGTTTGTTACTTTTGAGATTTTAAGGTTAAAATAGGTACGTGAGAATAAATCTTTATCGCATGGATGCTGATACTAGAGCGCTAGAGCTAGTGTTTTCGCCGTGCCAAGGCAAATATGAATAAAAACTTTACGTCTAACCTAGCTTTAGGTATTGATGCTCTTTGCTTGGTAGCAAAGCTTCACGGTAAGAGTGTCGATAAAGCACAGCTTCTCCATCAATTTCAAATTAACAGTGATGACCCAATAAAAAGCGATGCGCAGATGCTGCGCGCTTCCCAAAGTATCGGGTTTAAATCAAAGTTCATAGCGTTTGAGCCCAATGATATATGCAATCGGGTATTGCCTGCTATTTGCAAAAGTAAGCAGGGTGGTTATGCAATTTTAGCGAAGGTCTCAAATTCAAAATTACTTATTCATGGGGAAAGCAGCATTAAATAAGCAGAATATTGAAGTTGATGGTCGTGTACTCCCGCTTTCAGCGGGCATGGCGGTTAGTGCTGAAATAAAAACAGGACAAAGACGAATCATAGAGTTTTTGCTCTCTCCAATTATTCAACACATTGATGAAGGAGCAAGGGAAAGGTGATTAACTATGATTTGGATCGAAAAGGAAATATTAATGAGTAGGTTTTTATTAAGTGTTAATAATTTAAAGTATTATCTTTATTTTTTGATTTTACTCTCCCCTTTTTTACTTGTGAATGACAAGGAAATGCCTATTGTTGAGAGGGGGGTGCTATATGATTCATATGAAATATACTATCGAATGGTTGTTATATATGCTTATGATAGTGAAACAAAAGCAATAGGTAGTTGGAGTACCTATACCCAAAATCTTAAGGTTGTAAAGAGTTTAAAGCAAGGCCAGACTTTGACTATTAAGTCTGAAAAGTGTAATGAAAAAGGTGGTTGTGGTAGGGTTTTGTCATTATTTGATGGTGAAGATTATTTAATCAATGAGGAAGGGTAAAAGCAGGGATTAACAGCGTCTGAAGTTTTATATAGAAAATTAGGTAATGAGGTCGTTAAAATTTTAAATGGTGAATTGACTATTTAGGTGAATTGACTATTTACCGGACAATATCTCGATTTAATTGCACTACACGTGTTGTGGTAGGCTACGCTTGTTGGTACTTTTCACCGGTATCGATGTTAATCATGGTCATTGCCCCTCCCCAAACACATCCGGTGTCGAGTGCAATCACATTTTTTTGGTGTGTTTCACCCTCTAATGCCGCCCAGTGGCCAAAAAGTAATGTCGTATTTGGTGGTATTTGTCCATATTCAAACCAAGGGATAAGACCATCGTTATCTTTTAACCCAGATTTATTTTTTAGGTCTAGTTCACCATTTTGCTTAAGAAAGCGCATTCGAGTGAAGACGTTAACAATGGCTTTGAACTTATCTTGTTCACTGAGCTTATCGAGCTCAAGCCCTGGGTGAGCGCCGTACATATTGGCATAAAACTCAGGGGCTTTTATAGATTGATAATTGGCTTCGGCAAAGTGTGCATAGTTTAGCGCTTGTTCTATGCTCCAGCTTGGATGAATACCTGCATGAGAAATCAAAGTTTGCTGCTGTTCTAGCCAGATAGCCAGTGGCTGTGCACGCAATAAGTCAGCATACTTTTGGCATTTAGGGCTGTTAAACACCGCGTCTAATTTGTCTTTTGGGTTGGGTGGCATTCCTAATGCTAGACAGGCTAAAAAGTGGAGGTCGTGATTGCCAAGTGTAACGCTAATGGAGTCTGCATGTTGATATAGAAACTCTAGGCAAGCAAGCGGATCAGGGCCTCGGGCGATGATGTCGCCGACAAAGTACAAATGGTCTTGGCTTGGATTAAAGTCGACTTGATCAAGTAGCGCGATGAGTGGGGTGAAGCAGCCTTGTAAATCTCCAATTGCGTATTTTGCCATGCTTTACCTATAGCCTATTTTATAACTCAATGTGTTTATTCTAATGCTGAGCCTCAATGAGGCAAGCAGGCTAGCCAGCTTGCACTGAATAACAGCGTCCTTATCCCAATTTACTTAACTCAGCTGCCTATTTTGAGGAGCTTGTACTACCCTGATGTGACCTTATCACCAAGGTAACTACACCCGTGTCGGCGAGGCAAAAATGTTGCTACTTCACCTGTGGCCTATTGCCGAGCTCTGGTTACCTAGTTGCTTTAGATAAACCGTTGACAAGGTCAGCGTCATACTTGCCCCCTTATATTGAGCAAGTATTAAAACACATTGGCATTAATGCAAAATATTTGGGCAGGAGAGTCTAAATACATTAATTGGTGCTTTAAACTCGGTGCCAAACTCATTACGCATAACGTAGTAGCCTTCCATTGTACCTAAAGGGGTATCGAGAACTGCACCACTGGTATACTGATAGCTTTCACCAGGGCGGATGGTAGGTTGTTCACCTACGACTCCATCACCTTCCACTTCCGTTTCTTTGCCGTTAGCGTCGGTAATTAGCCAATAGCGGCTCTCTAGCTTGGCATTACACAAGCTATGGTTTTTGATAGTTATAGTATAGGCAAACACATATTTTTCCTTTTCAGGCTGTGATTGCGCTTCAACATAAAAGGTTTCTACCGACACTTTTATCGGTGAGCCAATTTTAGTTTGAGTTGTCATATAGCCAATTTGCAATTTCGATAAACTGGTTCAGCGACAGATTTTCAGCACGAAGTGTAGGATCTATACCCAACGCTTGTAACTGCGCTTCACTTAACAAGTTAGATAAACTATTTCTCAGCGTCTTACGACGTTGGTTGAATGCTTCAAGACATACAGTATTCAGTAGCTTAGTACTTTTGGCTGTACGTTGAGAAGCCTCTTTGGGGATCAATCTGACGACTGCTGAGTCAACTTTTGGTGCAGGCTTAAAGCAATGCGGTGGCACTTCAATGACGGGAATGGCATGGCAGTAATACTGCGTCATTACACTTAAACGACCAAAAGCCTTACTCCCAGGGCCTGCAACCATGCGATTAACGACTTCTTTTTGAAGCATAAAGTGCATGTGTTCAACCTGATCTGCAAATTCAAACAGGTGAAATAACAAAGGGGTTGAAACGTTATAAGGTAAGTTACCAAAAATCTTCAGCTTCTCTCCTTCTTTGATTAAAGAAGAAAAGTCAAACTTCATTGCATCGCCTTGATTAACCGTTAATTTAGGTCCTAAAAACGGATGATGGATCAAGCGCTCAGCAAGATCTTTATCAAGCTCTACAACGGTTAAATGGCCACTTAAATCACACACAGGCTCAGTGATAGCACCTAAACCAGGACCAATCTCAACCAGGTTATCCTCTGGTTTCGGGTCGATGGCTGTTACTATCTTGTCGATAATACTGTTGTCATTTAAGAAGTTTTGACCAAAGCGCTTACGGGCTCTGTGTCCAAGATGTACTTTATCTGTCATGCATTCTGTGCTTTTTTGGTTGCGAGCTTAATTGCCTCGCGGATCGCTAATTCAAAACTACCTACTTCAACATCGCCCGAGCCTGCTAAATCAAGAGCAGTGCCGTGGTCAACCGATGTACGAACAAAAGGTAATCCCAAGGTGATGTTTACTGAATTTCCAAAACCTTTATATTTTAACACAGGTAAACCCTGATCGTGATACATTGCGAGCACTGCATCAGCATTATCTAAATATTTTGCTTGAAAAAGCGTATCAGCAGGCAGTGGGCCGACTAAGTTCATGCCTTGCTGATTGAGTATTTCTAGAGTTGGCTCAATCGTGTCTATTTCTTCTCGGCCAAGGTGACCACCTTCACCGGCATGTGGATTGAGCCCACATACCAGTACTCGTGGTTGTTCAATACCAAACTTTGTCTGCAAGTCGTGGTTGAGTATATGTATCACTTTGCTCAAACGCTCAGGGGTTATCGCTTTTGATACATAAGCCAACGGAATATGAGTGGTTACTAAAGCAACGCGAAGCCCTTCCGTTGCAAGTAGCATAACCACATCGGCAGTATCAGACTGCTGCGCAAAATATTCAGTGTGGCCACTAAATGAAATACCCGCTTGGTTGATAATGCCTTTATGCACAGGGCCGGTAACAACTGCAGCAAAAGTACCATCCATATTTTTTTCTGAGGCAATACGAAGCGTCTCGAGCACATAGTGGCCATTGGCTTCATCTAGTTGACCGGCAACCACCTCAGCACCTTTATCTACTTGTAAATAGTAGATAGCGCCTGCGGGGGCAGGCTGTGGTGCTTGAGAGCTGTCAAATGGCAATAGAACGATTTGCTCGTTGAGCTCTTTAGCGCGTTTTTCTAGGATACTTTTATCAACTACCGCAACTAACTGAGCAGGCCAAGCATGCTGAGCCAATTTGATAACAAGATCTGGACCTATGCCAGCAGGCTCACCCGGTGTAATTGCGATTCTGAGGGTCATGGTCGTTATTCCGTTTCCATTATTTCAATATGTGCTTGATCACGCATTTCTTTAATCCATTTAAAGCTTTCTTCTTTAAATTTACGATTAAATAGTAGGCGATGAGCGCGGTTTAATTTAGCCTGCTCTGTTTTGTCTGCAACGCGCTTATCAAGCAGTTGCACTATGTGCCAGCCAAAAGTACTTCTAAACGGCTCACTGATTTGATCTTTTTCTAGAGATAACAAAGTATCTCTAAATGCTGGTACGTAAGTTGTTGGATCTGTCCAGTCGTACTCACCGCCTTTAAGGGCAGAGCCTGGATCTTCAGAGTGCTCTTTCGCTAGTGCTGCAAAGTCTGCGGTGCCAGCTCGTAGGTCCTTAACAAAGCCAGTAAGCATTGAGCGTGCTTTTTCTTCACTTAAAATGATAGAAGGTTTGATTAAGATATGACGAGAGCGTACTTCGACTGTCTCCACCACTTCACGGCCGCGAATATCTTGTACTTTCAGAATGTGGAAACCCGCGCCTGAGCGCAGTGGACCGACGATGTCGTCTTTTTTCGCTCCCTTTATTGCTTCTGCAAACAAAGTTGGCATCTCGTTGATACCCATCCAGCCTAATTGGCCACCATCTAGCGCCTTTGAACCACTTGAAGAGGCGATAGCAATACGCTTAAATTCTTTGCCTTCGTTCAAGAATTTGATTACGTTATCAGCACGCTGACGGGCATCCTCAATTTCTTCGGGCGTCGCTTTTGTTGGTATCTTGATCAAAATGTGGCCAATGTCATATTCCTCGGAGTTGCCAGTTTGCTCGCTGAGAATTTTTTGTAAATTCGTCACTTCTTGAGGGCTGATATAAATACGGCGGTCGACACTGGCTCGGCGTACCTGGCTTGTGGTGATTTCTTTGCGGATCTCTTCACGGTATGCTTGGAAACTTTCTCCGCTCGCTTCTACCGAGCGACGTAGATCAGCAATAGTGCCACCTTGGTCTTGCGCGATATTGGCAATGGTTTGGTCAAGTTGTGCATCAGATATTTGCATACCCATGCGCTCACCTAGTTGTAGCATCAGCGATTGCTCAATGAGCTTATCAATCGCTTGCAAGCGAAGTGTCCTGTCACTTGGAAGCTCGGTTCCTTGCTGGTCGGCTTGTTCCTTTACACGGTTAATTATTTGGTCAACTTCACTTTGTAAAATAACGCCGTCGTTGACGGTGGCAACAACAGTATCAAGTTTTACACGCTCAGCATGTGCTTGAGTAAATAGGCCTGCACTCAAGGAGGCCACTAATAACAACTTTTTTAAATTCATACGGCTTTCTAAATTCTATTTATTCAAAAAATACGGTCTACGGTAACCAAAAATACCCTGTTGAAGGAGCTTACTTGCATCACCACTGCGTTGACTTCCAAGTCCTGAAAGAACAAATTTCAGGCTAAAGCCAGAGTCAAACACTGCCTCATCATGAGTGAGTGTTTGGTTTAAGTTTGTTTCAATTTGTCGGTTTGCTGTCACTTGAATCGCCCAACAACAAGACTGGTATTGAACGCCGACAAAGGATTCAACGCTTCTGTTTGCTGTCATATCACGGTGATAGCTTGCTACAAACTGCCAGTTATCGTCAATTGGTAAACTCGTGAATAAACCGACTTGGTCTATTTCATAGTCTGAGACATCATTTACATAGCGATGGTTCAATTGCACAAGCTGCTTGTCGTCACCTTTGTAGTCTAAAGTAAAGTGAGACTGTACCAAATCTTTGCTATCGACATCATATTGAATACCACCAGATAGATACCAGCGTTTATGCCAATGTAGCATGGATTCAGCTGCAAACAGCGAATTATAATTTGTATCGTCGCTGAAGCGTTGTGCAGATGGCTTTACAGAGGACTCTAGGTAGATGATTTGACCGGCACTAAAGTTAAAGCGCTCGACATTGCTACTATCAAAAATTCGTGTGGTTGCACCAATAGTGAATTGGTTTGCTTCTGCGATACGGTCGTAACCTGAATATCTGCGGGCGCGAAAGAGACCAATGAAGTCATCTTGTAACTTAGCAGTATCATACCAACCGATTTGACTTTGTTCTCTATGTGGAGTGTATAAGTACTGTAGCTGTGGTTCTAATGTCTGTACCCCTTGCTCGAAGAAAAACTCTGTACTGCGTTCAAAGTTGAGCTGGCCGTGCATACGGACACTTGGTAACGTCCGGCTGACAGACTCTGCATAGTCCGAATTGAGTTCTTTGATGTTCTGATCATAGCGAGTATGAAGTAAGCGAGCCTCTGAGGTAAAAGACCAAGCATAATCACTGCGAGAGAATGAGACTCTGGGTTCTAAATGTAGTCTTGACGCTTCAGTGATCGCTAATGAATCATTTTGAAAATAAGCAAATTCACCCTCAAAATCCCAATCAACGTTGGCAAACTCGTAACTTTCACGGGTATGGAAGCTAATTTGCGGTAACGTGGTATAGGACTCTCTGTGGTCGCCAAGGACTTCAAAGTCTTGCAGTTTGATGTCGACCAACCAGTCCTCGCCTAAGTAGCTAACACTACCAGTGCGATACAGTTGAGTGTCTGTTTCATTGGCGTATTCTGAGGTTAAGTCAGTCAGGTAGTTATCATCGCTGACATTGGTAATATCAACGAACGCACGCCAGTTATCACTCAAGTAACTTTTTTGCTGCCAATGCACTAAATATCGGTCATCTAGCTGTGGCTCTGAGTCATCTTTACTTAAATATTCAACAGCAACTTTACCTTGGTGTTGCTCAGTCAAATATCTGAACTCAGTGTTAAGCTGGAAGCCTTTATTGGCCATATATCGTGGCGTTAAGGTAGCATCGTAATTTGGTGCTAAGTTCAAGTAATAAGGAGTGATTAACTCCAAACCAAACTTATTTGAGCTAGAGATGGTTGGTGTGAGCAGCCCTGACTTGCGCCTACTGTCGATTGGAAAGGTAAAATAGGGGAGGTAAATCACCGGCGTATCCAAAATTTTGAACACCGTATTATATGTTTCTCCCCAGCCATCCTCACGAGAAAGCACGATACTACTTGCTTCTATTTTCCAAAAGGGATCATCGCTTGGACAGGTAGTGAAGCTAGAGTTATCGAGTGATATTTGATTTCCAGACGCGTGTAACTTTTCAGCACCACCACGACCTAGCTGCTCAGTAAGCTCATATTCAGCACCAAGCAAGCTGACCGTGTTAGCATTTAAATCAGCGAAGAGACCATTACTATGTACTTTGGTAAATTGATCGCGATAAAGGAGCGGGCCTGAAGCACTTAGTAGCCCTTCTTTTTTATCAATCAGTGCACGTCTGGCTGCTAAGCTCATGGTTTCGGTATTAATAATGACATTGCCTGAAAACTCTGCGCTGTCAGCGCCTTGCAGTTCCAAGTCATCAGCAACAATATCAATGGCGTTTTTGGGCAGCGAGGCTATTGGCTTCCAGCTTTCTGGCTGCATATAGTCTTTACATTGTGCCGCGACAATGTTCGTATTAGCAAAAGCAGTAGAGTGAATAGCAGACAATACAGCTAAGCCCAAAATTTTGCGCATTTAATAACCTATTAGCTGAGCATTTAATAATAAGCTCATCATGATAAATGAAAACTGTCGGAAATACAGTAGCATTTAAATATTTACAAGTAGAAGGTGTAATAGTTAATCCATGAGTAGTCAAAATCAGCGTGTAGAATTTATACAGCGAGCATTGCAAACCCATCAATTCAGCTGTGAACCCATTACCTCAGATGCTAGCTTTCGCCGCTATTACCGTGTAGCAAAAGGTACAGAAGCGTCATGGGTGCTGATGGAAAGTCCGGTGGATAAAGTGGATAACACCCCATTCGTAGCATTAAACAGTGTATTTACACAACAAGGGCTAAATCTGCCAAGTATTATTGCACAGGATGAGCAGTGCGGTTTGGTACTGCTACAGGACTTGGGCTCTACTCACCTTGCTGACAGGCTAGATACATACGCCCGATTGCATGACTATCAAGCGTTGCTAGATTTGCTACCAAATATTGCTCAGACGCCGACCAGTGAGTGGATGAAACCCTATGATGCTGACTTTATTGCCATGGAGCTGGAAATATTTCATGAGTGGCTGGTGACAAAGTGGCTAAAAAGTTCGCTGACAGAGCAGCAACAAATACAATGGCAAAACGTCAAGTCAAGGTTGGTCGCGGTTATGCTCGAACAGCCACAAGTGACGATGCACCGAGACTTCCACAGTCGTAATGTTATTTTTCATCAGTCACAGTGGTATTTGATTGATTATCAAGATGCCGTGCAAGGGCCTGTTACGTATGACAGTGTGTCTTTACTAAGAGACTGTTACACGCGATTGCCTACTGATGAGTTTGCAATGTTGCAGCGATATAGTTTTGATAAATTACATGCCGCAGGTCTGTTAGCTGATATGGATTTTAGTCGATATCAATATTACTTTGATCTTACTGGGTTGCAGCGACACCTCAAGGCTGCGGGAATATTTACGCGACTATTGCAACGAGATGGGAAAGGCGGGTATCTAGATAATATTTTGCCAACGCTCGATTACATTCTTGAAGCTGCTCAGAAGTATGATGAATTTCAGTGGCTTGCAAGCTGGATTAGGCATGACATAATGCCTAAAGCAAAAGTCAAACTTAGCGCCAAATAAAGCGAATATGAAAGCAATTATTTTATCAGCAGGTCGTGGTAAGCGGATGATGCCACTTACAGCGACACAGCCCAAACCGATGTTGAAAGTAGCGGGTAAGCCACTCATTGAACATCACATTGAACGACTAAAGTTAGCTGGTATCACCGAGGTTGTAATCAACCTTGCATGGCACGGTGAGGTGATTAAGCACTACTTTGGTGATGGTAGCCACTTTGGGGTAAATATTACCTACAGTGATGAACCAGAAGGAGGGCTTGAAACCGCAGGAGGAATTATTCAAGCACTACCGTTACTGTGCCAGGATAGCGACCGCTTTGTGGTTATAAATGGCGATGTTTTTACCGATTATGATGTGCGTAGTCTTATACAGCTGCAACTTGGAAAAGCAGCCGCTGGACATTGTGAAGCACATATTGTGTTAGTGGAAAATCCAGCACATAACCCCAATGGTGACTTTTGTCTCGCTCACCAGCCTTTGAACCAAGAGCAATATACATTTTCTGGGATAGGTATCTACCATCAATGTTTTTTTGCTGGGCTAGAACATGGCTTTGTTAAGTTAGGGCCACTACTTCGCAGTGCACTTGCAGAGCATAGAGTGTCAACAGAACTGTATCTTGGTCAATGGGACGATATTGGTACTCCTGAGCGACTAAGCGCAATAAATAAAAAGTTAGGATATAGCGATGTGGGGTAAATTATTAGGAACCATGTTTGGTTTTTTGTTTGGTCGGTGGTTGGGCGCGATTCTGGGCTTTTACCTCGGACATTTGTTTGACAAAAGCTTACGTCAAGATTTTGATAAGGTCGGTGGTTTTCAGGGCTTTATTAAAGGAGATGAGCTGCACGAACGACAAGCTCTGTTCTTTTCAAGCTGTTTTGCTGTTATGGGGCATATTGCTAAGTCTAATGGCCGTGTCAGTGAGATTCATATTCAAGCCGCATCAGCATTTATGACCGAAATGGGGTTGCAAGGAGAAGACCGAAAAGAAGCGCAGCATGCTTTTACCGCAGGAAAAAGCAGTGACTTTTCAATCAAAGAAGCCGTAACAGATTTTAAAGAAGCGTTTGCTCGGCGCTATGATCTAAGGCAATTATTCTTAGAAATTCAAATCCAAATGGCATTTTGTGATGGTCATGTATCAGACGCTGAAAAAGCGTTACTAAAGCAAGTCAGCAAATATTTAGGTTTCGCTGAAACGCATTTTTTGTTTTTGCTAAAGCGTTACCAGGCTGAGTTTGAGTTTCGTCGTGCCCAACAAGCTGGAAAGTCACAGCAACAGCATCAGCATCATGGACACCAAGGAGCACCGCAACCGAGCGGGCTTACACGCTCAAAAGCCTTGGCTGTGCTTGGCTTAGGTGAAAGCGCAAGCGCGAGTGAAATTAAAAAGGCGTATCGCAAACTGATGTCACAACATCATCCGGATAAGTTGGTATCGCAGGGGCTGCCGACTCATATGATGGAAGTAGCTAAGCGGAAAAGCCAAGATATTCAGTCTGCCTACGAGTACCTTAAAAAAAGCTAAAGTATCCGTAAAAAACCGAGTAGTTCCTTGCGTAAACGCTGGTGCTGGAGCGGATCGGTTTTTTCCCCAAATAGCTCTCTTTGGCGGTAATCTAGCTTACTATTTTTTCTTGCCCACCTTACTCTGTCAGCGGTGCTATCGACTACCATTGGGTTATCAAAGCTGTAGTAAATATCCAAAAGAGCGGGGCTTATCAAAGACAGGTTTGATGCTAGGTGCTTTTGTCGCATTGCATTAGGCAGCTGGGGGCTGACGACGGTGTAAGCATCAATACGAAGGTTGGGTAAGGTTGCTAAATGTTCTGCGAACACACCAGCACTATTGCCAAATGCAACAACGACAAGCTTCTCTGTTTGTGTCATTGATAACGTATTGTAGAGCACTTCAAAACGACTGACTAACGCGGCTTTATAGTTGTCTAGGTTCATCTCTGAGACAGGCTCAACAGATTTCGGCTTTGGCTCAGCTTCTGGTGTTTCAATATCTTGATCTAAGAGACTTGCAGCATAGGACAAATCAGGTGGCGTGATGGTATACGTATCATATCCATCATCACTCAAGCGCTTAGCAAGGAAACTGATCCCGCTGTTATTAAGTGGCGGCATTTGCATATCAGGCAGGAAAATGACAATACCTGCCCGCATCGAAGCCATGTGCTCTTGATGAAAAACGTAAAATACTTCCTCTTCACTGTTTAGCTCCAGTAACCCCGCTGGTTCATAAAAACGCTGTGCATCTTGTTGAAAAAGCGCTGTTAGCGGTGCTGGGGCTATATGTTCGGCTGCGAAGCAACTTACTGATATTGAAATTAATAATGTAAAAAGTGCTCTGCTTAGCATAATACGTGTGCATGATTTTCCATGGTTTAGTATCGGCCTACTTGGCAAAAGCTTTAGCAGTCGCCTTTATTTATGGTTTTAAGGTAAACTGCCACATAGAGAAAATAAATGGAGAGTATGCGTGCAATACAAAGATAGCAAACGAGACTATCTCTTTATGTTTTTAAAAGGGGCTGGGATGGGTGCTGCTGATGTTGTACCCGGAGTATCAGGTGGTACTATTGCCTTTATCACTGGTATCTATGCGCGTTTTTTAAATGCAATAAAAAGTGTTAATTTGCAAGCATTAGGGTTGTTGCGCCGTGAAGGTATAAAAGCTACATGGCAATATATCGATGGTAGCTTTTTAGTAGCGGTGTTTTCTGGGCTAGTTATCAGTGCAGCATCTTTGGCTAAAGTTATTACTTACTTGCTTGCGCACCACCAAATACTGGTATGGTCATTTTTCTTTGGCCTTATTGTCGCTTCTTTTATTTACGTAGCCAAACAGGTCTCGAGCTGGAACGGTAAAAATATTGCGGCCTGTGTAACTGGCGCTGTGGTTGCTTTTGTCATTACGTCATTGTCGCCAGCGGAAGCGCAAGCATCTCACTGGATGTTTTTTATTTCCGGTGCCATCGCCATTTGTGCAATGATTTTACCTGGAATTTCGGGTAGTTTTATCTTGTTATTGCTGGGCATGTATGGACATGTACTGAGTGCTGTAAATCAACTTGAAATAACACTCGTTGGCCTTTTTTTACTGGGATGTGTTGTTGGGTTGATGTCATTTTCGAGGCTGTTGAGTTGGTTATTAAGCCATTATCAACAAGTCACATTTTCGGTATTGGCAGGATTTTTACTCGGATCACTGAATTTACTATGGCCTTGGAAGCAAGTGCTGACCACTTATGTTAATTCTAGCGGTATTGAAAAGCCCTTGACGCAAGCAAATATTTTGCCGCAGCAGTACAGTGCGCTGTACGGGCAAGATCCAAATACTTTGGCCTGTGTGTTACTTGCCATTGCCGGACTTGCCCTGATTTTAGCAATTGAAAAACTGAGTGAAAAATATTAGCTCAGGCTATCGTTCTAAACCACCCAGTGACAGAAAGGCGCGGAGACTTTGCAAATGGCGCAACGTAAGTTACTGAGTGAATTTTGTTGACATCAAACACCACCAAAGAATTAAACTTGGGGGCGTAACTATGAGTTGGTGTGCCATCTGTTTCAAAAAACTGTAGTAGCCCACCCCAGTCGGGGTGCCAATTTTTGCTTAAGCTGAGGACGTAGGCATATACTCGTCCTTCGGCCTCTACAACGTCATTGTGGCGTGTTAAGTACTGACCTGCGATAAATCGAGTTGCTTGAGCCGAGGTACGCACGATTTGTTGTTCTGAGATATGTGAAAAGCAGGATTGCAGCGCCTCGCTATTTAAATCTTTATACAGACTTTGCAGTAATTCAGGGCTTTGTGCATCGACCGAGTGACGACCATACATAAAACCTACGCCGCGCGACGCGTAGTGATGAATGTCTTCAAGTAGCGCCTGTTGTTCTTGTGGCGTCAAGGCTAAAATATCGCTGTCTTTAACTGATTTGGCTGCACCATTGTGGAAAAGTGCCAGTTGATAGTCCAGTTCAGATAAGCATTGGTGTAATTGCTGTGCTGCTGTTTGTTCGAGAATGTTTTCAATTCGGGCAAATCCCTTCTCGCACAAATCCTGCTGTAATCTTTGTTGTTGTTGCGTTGAAAGTTGGAGCATAAATTCCTGCCGCTGATGTATAGCCATTTAGTGTGTTCATGGCATGCCTTAGACTTCTGTCCAATGCTGATTATTTTTTACCTATGCTAAAGTGAGTTTGGTTGAAATGCCATCCCTCTGCACTCATCAATAGGCAAAAAAATGAAAATCAATGGATTACTTTTACTCTGTTGCGCATGGGTCATGTTGTTGATCCCGTATCCAGCCTTGGCTGCTCAAGGCTCCTTAGATCTCACAAATTCTACTTTGGGTTTCGTCTGTATTGTGATTTTTGTCATGGCTTACACTTTGGTCATGCTGGAAGAAAAAATCCATATGCGAAAGTCTAAACCTGTGTTGGTTGCGGCGGGGGTTATCTGGCTGTTAATTGGTGCATATTATGTAAACCAAGGCCAGACAGACGTGACTGAGCATGCGTTTCGACATAATCTACTTGAGTTTGCTGAGCTAATGCTCTTTTTGCTCGTTGCTATGACTTATATTAATGCGTTGGAGGAGCGGCGTCTTTTTGATGCGTTACGCGCGTGGATGATTCAAAAGGGTTTTAGTTATAAAAACCTATTTTGGATCACTGGGTTTTTATCATTTTTTATCTCGCCTATTGCTGACAACCTAACGACGGCACTGTTGATGTGCGCTGTTGTCATGAAAGTAGCGGAAGGAGATAAAGAATTTATCAACTTAAGTTGTATCAACATTGTAGTTGCAGCCAATGCTGGTGGCGCATTTAGCCCTTTTGGAGATATAACCACGCTCATGGTATGGCAAGCAGGCATGGTGCACTTTAGTGAATTTTTGGTACTGTTTGTTCCTTCACTCGTAAATTACGTCGTTCCTGCTTTAGTGATGAGTTATTTTGTGGCAGATAAAAAGCCGAGTGCTGTCTATGAGCGGGTTGAACTAAAGCGTGGTGCATTAAGGATCTTAACCTTATTTTTATTAACCGTTGCAACCGCCGTACTGGCTCATAGCTTATTACACCTACCCCCTGTGCTTGGTATGATGATGGGATTAGGTTACCTGCAATTTTTTGGCTACTTTTTAAGGATGACACTACCAGGTTCATTGGCAAGAAAACGCGCGATGGCGCAGCGAGAAGGAGACAAAGAGCGTCTCGAAAAACTCGGTAGTGTTGTTCCGTTTGACGTTTTTAGCAAGGTTTCTCGGGCAGAGTGGGATACCTTACTGTTTTTCTATGGCATCGTTATGTGTGTGGGGGGGTTAGGTTTTCTGGGCTACCTTAGTTTGATGTCAGAAGTGCTGTATGGTGAATGGTCAGCGACGTATGCCAATGTTCTACTTGGGGTGATCTCTGCAGTTATCGATAATATTCCAGTTATGTTTGCAGTTTTGTCCATGCAACCTGAGATGTCACATGGCCACTGGCTACTTATCACGCTTACAGCTGGTGTCGGTGGAAGCTTACTGTCTATCGGCTCAGCTGCCGGTGTTGCTTTGATGGGGCAGGCTAGGGGCTATTATACCTTCATGGGGCATTTAAAGTGGGCGCCTGTTATTTTAATTGGATACATTGCAAGTATTTTATGTCACCTGTGGCTCAATAAGTCAGCATTTGATGTTTTTGGCTAGCGAGTAATAATACCAATTTGACTTAATACTTGCTCAATTTGAAGGAGTGGATCTGACGCTAACCGCGTTAA
>NZ_RCSQ01000032.1:0-1016 GCF_004103255.1 Pseudoalteromonas sp. PS5 | reverse complement strand
TGCGTCTTCGTCAAGTGCAGTTGGCACGTCAGGTGCTGGTGCTTCTTCGGCTTCGTCCTCAAGTAACGCCTCGTCTTCAAGTAACGTGTCTTCGTCGAAGTCAGCTTCCTGATCTGATAATGGTTCAGCTTCACCCGGTGAGGTCACTTCTTCAAGCTCTGGAAATGCGTCTTCGATTTCAAGATTTGCATCACTCGTTAGCTCATCATCAAGGTTTCCCTCAATATCAAAGTTTGAATCGCGTTGCAGCGCTTCAGAGAGCGCTCTTTCAGTCTCTGTTTCAATATCTGTTGTAGCATCTTCCCTAAGCTCTAACTCAGGATAGCTATCTAACTCAACGCTTGCTTCGAATTCCTCTTCTGGGAGATCTTCATCTTCATTCAAATCAACTTCATCAGAAAGCGGATCATCACCAAGTTCGATTTCTACTTCATTATCACCAAGTTCGATTTCTACTTCATTATCAACAAGTTCATCATCAGCGCTTGGATCTAGATCTAATTGTTCCTCGGCTTGAAGCTCTTGAAGTAATTCGTCAACGCTCTTTAGCTCTGGATCTTCAAATTCACTGTTGTCATCAGCTTCAGCGTTTTCTTCATTAAACGCCTCTTCGTTAGCCAAATCAGATAGCAAATTATCTTCGCTTTCTTCAGGAGACTCGGGAATTACTTCTTCATCATCAAGTATACCACTTAAGTGACCTTCCTCTGTCCTGTCAACAGGCTCACCTAGTAAGTCGTCGATGTCATCGTTTGCATCAACCTCTGATTCATCTTCAAGCTCAGGTTGAGGCTCTGCTAATGGTTCATCCAACAAGTCGTCGATGTCATCGTTTGTATCAACCTCAAGGTCATCTTCAAGCTCAGGTTGAGGCTCTGCTAATGGCTCGTCCAACAAGTCGTCGATATCATCGTTTGCATCAACCTCTAATTCATCTTCAAGCTCAGGTTGAGGCTCTGCTAATGGCTCGTCCAACAAGTCGTCGATATTATCGTTTGCATCAACCTCTAATTCAT
>NZ_RCSQ01000031.1:0-11548 GCF_004103255.1 Pseudoalteromonas sp. PS5 | reverse complement strand
AAAAACGTTTACTTAGAGCCTAAACCCAATTGCCATCACTTAATCTATGTACCATGATGATTCAAGCTATTTTTGCTGTTTTACAAACAGTGCCATGGTTTCAATATGTCCTGTGTGGACAAACATATTCATTAAGCCCAGCTTTTCTAGCGTAAACCCAGCACGATGGATCACTTGCGCGTCACGAGCTAAGGTAACCGGATCGCATGAGACATATAAGATCCGTGAAAACTGTCCTAACGGTAATTGCTCTAACACTTCAAGTGCCCCAGTCCTGGAAGGGTCAAGTAGTAATACGTCTACACTTGGATCAAACCAAGTGGCTTCACTGATAGCGCGAGTTAAGTCAAAACAATGAAACTGAACATTATGGATTTGGTTAGTTTGCGCATTTTGTCTTGCCATTGCAACTGATTGCGCTTCGCCTTCAACACCAATCACTGCATTTGCATATTTTGCGAGCACTAAGGAAAAATTTCCCACGCCACAGAAAAGGTCAAGTACCTTCTCATCAGCACGTGGTTTTAACCAAGTAACTGCTTGATGCAACATAGCATCATTGACGGCTTGATTAACTTGAATAAAGTTATTTAGCTGAAATTCTAATACGAGGCCAAATTCAGGAAGTCGATAATTTGGTAGCTGCTGATATTCAGCCGCATTTTCCCCATCGTCAAACACCACTTGATAATTCTCAAGACCAGCTCTAATTGCTTGATAAGTCGTTTGCGAAAGCGCCTTGGTGTGTCGAAATAGCACATAGTTATGATTGTCCGCTTGGCATAACTGAACGTGGCTGATGAACTTAAATTCATTGAGCGCTTGAGACAGCGCATTTAACGTGATGAAAATATCAGCAAAAGGAGCAGCCAACACATTACACTGTTCAATATCCACTATCTGTTTTGACTGACTGGCTCTAAAGCCCAGTTTTACCGTGTTACGTTTCTTATCATAAATACTGGCTATGCGAGCGGCACGACGATAATGAAGTGGTGCAGAGGTAATAGCAGCTTGCCATGGTAACTGTGTTATTTTAGCAAAGCGCGCAAACAGTTTTTCTACGGCTTGTTGCTTTTCGATGAGCTGATTGTCGACGCTTTGATGTTGCAAATTACAACCACCACACTGTTCATAATGCTCACAAAACGGCTGAGTGCGATACTCAGAGGCCGTCATTACTTTGATAAGTTTTGCCTCAAGTAATTTAGACTTTGCTTGAGTTACTTGCGCAGTAACATGTTCATTGGTCAATGCACCAGCTACAAAACATACTTTACCATCGTGACGCGCAACTCCCCTGCCTTGGTGATCCATAGATTCTATTTGAAGGGCAAGGTGTTTTGACGGTTTGGTTGCTTTTTTAGCACGAAAAATCTGTGCCATTGGGTTCCTCATTTGTTTGCTTATCACGTCGGTAAAAGATAATCTTAGTTACAGATTTCTCTGCACTTTTTTGACCCTATGACAAAATTAAACCTGCGTGACAGTATTTTACTACTCACTCTTTTGCCAACCCTACTCGTTGGCTTGCTACTCGGTGGCTATTTTACTATAAATCGCTACGTAGAGCTTGAGGAAATTCTGATTAGTCAGGGGAATCGTATTTCAGAATCACTAGCCATGTCGGTAGAGTACCCGATAAAAAAACAGGATAAGTCCCATCTGCACAGGATCTTAAGCCAAGCTCACAATAAGCATGCACCTTTGGTAAAAAGTATTGCTCTATTTGACGAGCAAAACCAGCTTATCCTAACCAGCAATTACCATAGTGAATTTGACAAGCTGCACTATTTTGGCGAAGTGCAAGCATTGCAAACGACGGTTGTGACGACTCTTAAAAATACATTTGTCTTTTACTCACCAGTAAAAAATCACCTAGCTAAAAAAACAGACTGGCATAGTGCCGAACCTGCAACGCTAGCAATCTTGGTCGTCGAGATCAGTAAAGACCAAGCACTCATTTCTCAGCAGCGGGCATTAATTTTAAGTGCAATTGTTATTATTTTCTCTTTTTTACTCAGTATCATGTTAGCTATGCGTTTATCTCGTATGCTTACCAAGCCCATTGCCAGCTTAATATTAGCCACTGATAAACTCAATGAGGGTAAGCAAGACATCGCTATTAACGAGCCAATGCGAGGTGAGTTTGAACTACTACGCCAGGGGCTAATTGTCATTGGTAAAAAAATGGCGAATCAAAAAGACGAAATGCAAAAGCACATTGACCAAGCAACCAGTGACTACCGAGAAACATTAGAGCAATACGAAACACAAAATATTCAGCTCAACATTGCTAAGAAAGAAGCGCAAGATGCCAACCGTGTAAAATCTGACTTTTTAGCGAAGATGAGTCATGAACTTAGAACGCCACTTAATGGCGTCATCGGCTTTACTCGTCAGCTCTATAAAACACCTTTAAATAAACACCAAAAAGATTATTTAGATACCATAGAATTGTCGGCAAACAGTCTGCTTACAATCATCAGCGATATTCTCGACTTCTCAAAGTTAGAAGCCGGAGCAATGGAGCTTGAAAATATTCAGTTTGAGCTGCGTGATGCCGTCAATGAAGTAATGACATTATTGGCTCCAAGTGCCCATGACAAGCACTTAGAGTTTTCTATTTCGGTGAACAGACAAGTACCAGATAATTTGATTGGCGATCCAACACGTTTTAAGCAAGTACTCACCAACCTAATCAGCAATGCCATTAAATTCACTGAAAAAGGGGCAATTAAAGTTGATATTAATCATCGATTAATAGATGAATCTCAATCTTCATTACTGGTGTCAGTCAGCGATACCGGCGTGGGTATCGCACAGGATAAGCAAGACGCCTTATTTACCCCATTTGCTCAAGCGGATACCAGTATTACAAGAAAATTTGGAGGCACAGGACTCGGTTTAATCATTACCAAACACATAGTCGAGGCAATGAATGGCCGTATTACGCTCAACTCAGCACCAGGTCATGGTACATGCTTCTCCTTTAATGCCGTATTTGCATTACCCAATCGGCTTTATAACGATGACTTACCAAGTAAACCTCTTGAGAATAAGCGAGTACTGTATTTTGAACCACAAGAACATACTCACTATGCGGTTGTTTCGCAGTTACAGGCTTGGGATATGCAGGTGACACGCTGTCTCAGTGAAGAGGACTTTGATGACGCACTAGCAAAAGATTTTAATTATGATATTTGTTTAATCGGCTCAATGGCCAGCGTTGATCAAATGCAAACTGTAAAAAGCTACATCAAACAAGCAAGGCAGTCCGCTGATTATTTATACCTGATGGTGAACACGATTTCTCACAACATGCGTGAAGCACTCATTGGTAGTGGTGCCGACGCTTGCCTAAGTAAACCATTAAACCACAGAAAATTGTGTGAAATGTTAGCTGCTCCTTATCGCCTAGACCATCCCGATATGAGCGCCAACGAAATTGAAACTACCAACCTACCATTGAAAGTGCTAGTGGCAGATGACAATGACGCAAACTTAAAGCTGATATGTACGCTCTTAGACGAGCAAGTAGAAGCTATAGACACTGCCCACAATGGTGCTCAAGCCGTGAGTCTATGTAAATCAAGAAAATATGATCTTATATTTATGGATATTCAGATGCCGATTATGGATGGGATCAGTGCTTGCAAAAGTATTCGTGAATCATCTCTCAATGAAGATACTCCCATTATTGCAGTCACGGCTCATGCCTTAGCAGGTGAAAAAGAAGAGTTACTAAAAAATGGTTTTAGTAACTACATGACCAAGCCAATTGATGAAGATATGTTAAAGCAGATCATCTGCGACCATAGCACCTCATCTCCCATTGCAAGGCAAAAAAATAATGAACATGAACGGCACAGCGTCCCTCCTTTTGAAAGCCAAGTACTAGACTGGGGGTTAGCATTACAACGCGCTGGCAACAAACCAGATCTGGCGCTTGAGATGTTGAATATGCTGCTCTCTAGTGTTCCCGAGACACTTCAACAACTAGAATCTGCGCAACAGGCTGAAGATGGTGCGACACTACTCAAGGTCATACATAAGTTTCATGGTGCATGCTGTTATACCGGTGTACCAGCGCTTAAAAAGTTAGCTGAAACCATAGAAACAAGTTTAAAACAGGCTAAACCTCTCAATGATATTGAGCCTGAGCTATATGAATTAGTAGATAGTTTAACAATGCTATTAAACGATGCTAAGCCTAATCAAGTACTATCTTAATGAGGCTGAAGTGAGTGGCATTTGCACCAACCAGCTAGCTAAGTACTTAATTTTTTTAAGAGAAGACCATGACGATAACACCACCTACTTTGCTATCGTCATGGTATGTACATGCAAACTTTGCTATCGAATCGTTATAGATAAGAAATTTTTAACGCAGTTAGCGTCAAGTTTACTCCTCTAAATTGAGCAAGTATTAAGGCTAATTGGTAAAACACGAAAAAGCCCAAGTATCACTTGGGCTTTTTTACGTTAACGCAGATGGCTGAACATCCAGCGCATTTGGGAGTAAGTTTACTACTCGCCTTCTGTGCTTTCAGTTTCTTGATTATGTAACTCAAGACTTGCGGACATAGCTGCTTCACGCGTTGACTTGGCAGAATCATTACGAAGCTCATCGATATGATTCAAATAGTTTTGGTCAACATCTCCGGTGATGTATTGGCCATCGAATACTGACGTCTCAAACCTTGATACTTCTGGGTTTTCTTGGCGAACCGCCGCAATCAAATCACTCAATGATTGATAAATAAGACCATCAGAGCCGATGCTTGCATTAATATCTTCCACTTCTCGACCATGTGCAATTAACTCAGAAGCCGATGGCATGTCGATACCATACACATTTGGAAATCTCACTTCAGGTGCCGCTGAGGCGAAGTAGACGTTTTTAGCGCCAGCTTCACGCGCCATTTCAACGATTTGTGCTGAAGTTGTACCGCGTACGATAGAGTCATCTACCAACAGCACATTTTTACCAACGAATTCGCGGTCTATTGCGTTCAGTTTACGACGCACTGACTTTTTACGCATTTCTTGACCAGGCATGATGAATGTCCGACCAATATAACGGTTTTTTACAAAACCTTGGCGATATGGCAAACCTAAAACAGAAGCAATTTCTAGGGCAATGTCACACGAAGTTTCTGGGATAGGGATAACCACATCAATGTCTTTATCGCCCCATTCACTGGCAATTTTCTCTCCAAGCTTAGTGCCCATGTTAACGCGCGTTGCATAAACTGACATCTTATCGATATTCGAGTCTGGACGAGCAAAGTATACAAACTCAAAAATACACGGTGCTAGAGTCGTTTTCGCAGCGCAGATCTGTGAGAAGAATTCGCCGTTTTCAGTGACATAAATTGCTTCGCCAGGGGCAACGTCGCGGACAAACTCAAATCCGTCAATCGACAATGCCACACTCTCAGAGGCAAACATATACTCTGTGCCACGCTCGGTTTCCTTCTTACCAAACACCAGCGGTCGAATACCATGAGGGTCTCTGAATGCCAAAATACCGTGTCCAATAATCATCGCGATACTTGCGTAACCACCAGATACAACAGACACCACCTCTGTTACCGCGGTAAACATATCTTCCGCATCTAGCTTCATCTTGTCTGTTTTACCGAGCTCATGGGCTAGGATATTCAGCAAAATCTCTGAATCAGAAGTCGTGTTGACGTGACGGCGAGCTTGAGTAAACAAACGCTCTTTTAGCTTTTCAGCATTGGTTAAGTTGCCGTTATGAGCAAGCGCAATACCAAATGGAGAGTTGACGTAAAAAGGTTGTGCCTCTGCTGAGCTTGAAGAACCCGCTGTAGGATAACGTACATGACCAAGGCCGATGTTGCCTTGAAGTCGTTTCATGTGTCTAGTATGAAATACGTCCTTCACTAGACCGTTTGCTTTTCTCAAGCTAAACGTATTGTTGTCAATGGTAATAATGCCAGCCGCATCTTGGCCACGGTGTTGCAAAACAGTTAAGCCATCATAAATCGCCTGATTAACAGGTGATGTTCCGACTATCCCAACGATACCACACATTAAAAATTTCCTCGCCGATTAACGGTTTACCGAATTTAAAAAACTGGAACTATGCTCAAGGTAGGAAAAAAACCACTCGATCACAAAACCAAATTCAGGAATTAAGTTTGATGATTTCCACCATTGCGTACTTGGCGCGTTGGTAAAAGCATCAAGGAAGAAGAGTAAGGCGCTAACGACTAACACGCCTCGAAGTGCACCGAATACGATCCCGATGATCCTATCGGTACCCGAGAGACCAGTTCTTTGAACCAGTTCACTCAAGACATAGTTAACAAGCCCACCTAGCATCAAGGTCGCAATAAAAAGTATGGCAATTGCGGCTGCATTTCTTAAAAGGGGTTCTGAAATGAATGTTAGGAAGGTTGAGAGATATTGATAGAACATGCTGGAGATGAAAAATGCGCCGATCCAAACAACAAGTGACATCGCTTCTTTGACGAAGCCTCGAAGCAAGCCAAAAAGTGTCGATAAACCAACAATGCCTGCAATGGCGTAATCAACCCAGATCATAGTAACCAATAAGTCGTTAATGTGGGGCGCATTCTAAAAGGTTTGGCAGCTAAATACCAGATCATTTTGTTACTTCAAATTGCGTTAAGCGGCCATTTAATTTAGTTAATTTCTTTAGTTCTGGTAACTTAGCTTCAAGTTCTGCTTTATTTAAAGAAGGGCCTACAAACACTTTTGTTAGTGTTCCATTTGGTGTTTTGACTGGTTTTGTAAACGCTTTAAAACCATTTCCGCGTAATTTGTTAATTAACGCATCTACATTCGATTTGTGAGAAAAGCTGCCTAACTGAATTACGTACGCCATCTTTGAAAAGTTCGATGTCTCTGGTCGGGTAAGTTTAGCCACTTCTATTTTATCATTGCTAAGCACTCGTTGTGGCTCACTTTGCTTGAGAGTGTTATCCGCTTGCAGTTCTTCTGTGCGCTCTTTCGCGCCACTACTCTCAAACTTTTCATCATCTGCAGGAGCATTCTCAATATGCTCCTCAGTTAGCTCAGGTGCTAGTGCGGCTTGCATATCGAGCTTTTCTTGTAAATCTATGGTTTTGAACTCAGGCCTGTCAGGGATCGCTTGAAAGCCCTCTTTATAATGGACTTTTTCGCCGTCTAGAATATTTGGAATAAATATTATCGCCGCAACCACAACAATACTCGTCCCTACCAAGCGATTTATAAATACTGAGTTCACTACTATACTCTCTACTAAGTGTTAATTCTCGAATGTTATTTCAAGTTGTTTTGCCAATATGTCATTGCCTGAGCAACGGTCAAGAAGGAACCAAATATGACTAAAGCTTGATCCTGTTTTAGGCCGTGAATTTGCGCGTTCAATGCACCTTCCACATCATCATATATTGTAATTTGCTTATCCGTATCAAGTAATGGCTTAAGGTTTTCTGCGCGCTCCCCTCTGGGACCGTGCAACGACGCTAGACTCCATCTGTCGACATAGGGGGTTAGCGTTTTTAATACACTGGCTTTATCTTTATCCGCAAGCATAGCCGCTAAGGCATGAATTTTAAACCCTTTTTGCCGAAGATGTTGTAACTTAGTCGCTAAATACCTAGCTGACTCGGGGTTATGTGCGACATCAACATACACTAAAGGAAAAATACTAAGCTGTTGAAAGCGTCCTTCAACCTGAATTTCACTAAGACAACATTGCACAGATTCAAAGCTGGGTAGTAAATCAAGTGTCGCTAAGACAGTGAGCGCAGTTGCCACATTCTGGGCGGGAATATTGGGGTTATCAAAGTACCAATCATTGTCAAAATATTGCCACCTAAATTGCGACTCTAGCTGCGTAAAGTGAAAGTCTTTGTTCGCAAGTACCATTTTGGCTGCTATTTCTGTACCGTAGTCAGTAACCGAATCAGGTATATTAAAATCACCAACGATAGCTGGCGTATTGGCACGAAAGATCCCTGCTTTATGGTAACCAACAGACTCTCGGGTGTCCCCTAAAAATGCTTTATGGTCTAAGTCAATGGTGGTAATGACCGATGCAACAGGCATCACGATATTTGTAGCATCATTGCGCCCACCTAACCCCACCTCTAACAGTATATAATCAACATTACAACGCTTAAAAATGCTTAACGCACCTAAGGTGCCAAACTCAAACTGAGTGAGCAAAGTATCGCCACGCGTATCGTCAATTTGCTTAAAGGCATCGATATGATATTGCTCGTCGAGCTCGACACCATTAACTCTGACACATTCTGTATATCGAATTAAATGAGGAGAAGAGTAAGTTCCAACAGAAAAGCCTTGATTAAGCAACAAAGCTTCCAAACAACGCGCTGTGGTACCTTTACCGTTTGTACCACCAATCAAAATGATTTTACTGAATGATTCAAGCAGACCGACTTGCTCAGCAACTTGAGTAATTCGCTCAAGTCCCATGTCAATCGTGGCGGGGTGAATAGCTTCTAAATAACAAAGCCAATCATCAAGGCATGATGATTGGCTAGGCTGTTTAACTGTCATGGTTTGAATAGCTCAATCTGAAAAATTTACGCTACTCTATGCTCTTGTTCAGTAGAAGGCAAGTCCATAAATTTAGCTAAGATACGCGCTAACGTATCACGCATTTCACGACGGTCAACAATCATGTCGATGGCACCGTGCTCAAGTAAAAACTCACTACGTTGGAAACCTTCTGGTAGCGTTTCTCGAACCGTTTGCTCAATAACGCGAGGGCCTGCAAATCCTATCAATGCCTTAGGCTCAGCAACGTTAATATCCCCAAGCATAGCAAGTGATGCAGAGACTCCACCCATTGTAGGGTCTGTCAATACAGATATGAATGGCAACCCACGTTCACTCATCTTAGCCAATGCAGCACTCGTTTTAGCCATTTGCATAAGCGACATCAACGCCTCTTGCATTCGAGCACCACCTGAGGCTGAAAAGCAAATTAACGGCATATTGTGTTCAAGACAAACGTTAACTGCGTCAACGAATCGAGCACCTACCACCGATGCCATAGAGCCACCCATAAATGAGAACTCAAAAGCAACCGCTGCTACAGGAATACCTTTAACTCGACCTTTCATCGCTACAAGTGCATCTTTCTCGCCACTGGCTTTTTGCGCTTGAACAATTCGATCTGAATACTTTTTGGAATCTTTAAACTTGAGCACATCTTTTGGTTCATGCTCTATTCCCAGCTCTTGACGATCTGCATCATCTAAAAAGCTTTCAAGGCGCTTACGTGCTGTGATACGCATATGATGATCACACTTAGGACACACACTTAACGACTTTTCTAATTCTGCTTTGTATAGGATTGAATCACAATCTGTACACTTCGCCCAAACCCCTTCTGGGATCTCTTTTTTACCAGAAGATTTCGTGGTTTTAGGTAAGATCTTTTCTAACCAACTCATTTGCAACTCTCTATCGTGCTTTATTCTGTTCCGTCAGCAAAGACAGACATCTTTTCCCAATTAAATCATGATTTAGCTATAGGTGATATAAAAAACTGGTCTTAAGAGTATAAGGTAGTACCTAAATATGACCGTTATACCAGCGCTTCCGGCAAAAATAGAGGCCCTAAAGGCATTTTTTCTATCTGCCACTGCTCAGGGTAATCTACGTCAACCAAATAAAGACCATTGGGTTTCGCCGTCGCACTTGCTAGCGTACGATCTTTTGCAGCCAATAATTCAGCCATCCAACCTGGCTCTTGCTTGCCAACACCAATATCCAGCAAACACCCTGTTATATTACGCACCATATGGTGTAAAAACGCATTGGCTTTAATGTCAATGACGATATATTTACCTACGCGTTCCACTTCTAAGTGATGGATATTACGAAATGGCGTATTAGATTGGCAATGTACTGCTCTGAAGGATGTGAAGTCTTGCTCTCCAATCATGGCAGGACATGCCGCTTTCATTCTTTCTACATCAAGTTCATGATGGAAGTGCGTTACACCGCTGCGTAAAATACCTGGTCGATATGTATGATTATAAATGACATAACGATAACGACGAGCAGTTGCAGAAAAGCGTGCATGGAACTCTGGGTGTACCTCTTTAGCAAACCGAACGGCAATATCATCAGGGAGCTGTGAATTCATACCCAATGTGAAGGCACTCATGTCTCGAGCCGACTCAGTATCGAAATGAATGATCTGCCCAGTAGCATGAACACCAGCATCTGTGCGCCCTGCGCAAGTGATCTCAACCGGATGATTACAAATATTCGAGAGCGCTTTTTCTATTTCTTCTTGGACACTGCTAACGTGGCTTTGTCGTTGCCACCCACTGTAATTTGCCCCATTGTATTCAATGCCTAACGCTACTCGCATACTATTTCTATCGCAACCTATAACAAAAACACCATTTTATGCGATTGCTGGCTTTAATTAAAGCGCTGAAGTGAAAACCAGTACCTGCCAAAAACACATCTTGTTATTTGGCAGGCCTTAAGGTGTCAGCCTAATCACCGTTTCCGCTAACTAGTAAGGCTAGATTTAAGCGCTTTAGCTTCTGCTTGAACAGAGTCAGGACCATTGTCTATCACGTCGTCCAGCGTAGAGATTGCAGAATCATAATCTTGGATCTCAATATATGCTTTGGCTAAGTCCAGTTTGGCAGAAAAGCCCTCGTCTTCTAAATCAACATCAGTGGTGTTTTCACCCGCCAGTAACTCATCAAAGTCACCTAGCCCAACATCCATATTCGCACCAACATAAGGCTCTTCATCTAAGACTAAATCATCGCTTTGCTCCAGCAACTCCTCTATTTCCAAGTAGTCACCCTCACCAATCTCTTCCGTAGGAGCGTCTTGAGGGTCATGGGCTTCGAGTTCATCTTGCAATAAGCTATCAAAATCAACTTGAAAATCTTCACTATCATTGGTGTCGAAGGTAGCTGGTTCATCAAGTTCACTCAATAGTGCATCAAAGTCCTGTTGAGTAAAATCGGCCATAAATTCTTTTTCAATTTCGGCTTCATCAACCTGCGGCACTTCAACTTCCGAGTCAGACTCACTTAGCAATGTATCAAGTTCGTCCCCATCAGCCAGTTCAGTGATCACCTCTTCAAACGGAGCAGTTTCGTCATTTATGAGGTCTTCTTCGTCAAGCGTGTCTGACGCTAACTCAACTTCGTCTTCAAGTAACGTGTCTTCATCAAAGTCAGCTTCTAGCTCTGGGAGTAGCTCCGCCTCATCGTGCGCTGCGTCTTCGTCAAGTGCAGTTGGCACGTCAGGTGCTGGTGCTTCTTCGGCTTCGTCCTCAAGTAACGCCTCGTCTTCAAGTAAAGTATCTTCATCAAAGTCAGCTTCTAACTCTGGGAGTAGCTCCGCGTCATCTTGCGCTGCCTCTTCGTCAAGTGCAGTTGGCACGTCAGGTGCTGGTGCTTCTTCGGCTTCGTCCTCAAGTAACGCCTCGTCTTCAAGTAAAGTATCTTCATCAAAGTCAGCTTCTAACTCTGGGAGTAGCTCCGCGTCATCTTGC
>NZ_RCSQ01000030.1:0-101044 GCF_004103255.1 Pseudoalteromonas sp. PS5 | reverse complement strand
TTTTTTCTAATTATAGGATTGCTTTTTTCGTTATCGGCTTTATCAGCCGAGTATACTTTTGCATTTGTACCTCAGCAGTCAGCAAATAAGCTAGTTAAAAACTGGCAGCCCGTTTTAAATTATATTAACGACAAAACCGGTGATAAGTACATCTTCAAAACGGCAAAAGATATTCCCACTTTTGAATCTCGGTTGCTAAATCAAGAGTATGATGTCGCTTATATGAATCCATATCATTTTATCGTGTTTAACAAACAAGCGGGGTATGAGGCTATAGCGAGACAAAAAAACAAACAAATAAAAGGGATTATCGTGGTGAAGAAAGGCTCAGGTATTAATACCTTGTCACAGTTACATGACCACGTTCTAGCTTTCCCTGCGCCAGCGGCATTTGCGGCGAGTATTTTGCCAAGGAGTGAGTTGATGAAACAGGGGATTAGTTTTACCCCTCGTTATGTTTCGTCTCATGACTCCGTGTATCTTAATGTCGCCAGAGGCTTTGTTAAAGCCGGAGGTGGCGTGATCCGAACATTAGAAAATACCGACCCTGAGATAAAATCTCAACTGGATATTTTGTGGACTACACCAGGTTACACTCCCCATGCGTTTGCGGTAAAACAAGATATGCCGCAAGAAGCCAAAGCTAGGCTCACGCATGCACTTACGTCACTGGCAAACAGTGAACGAGGGCGAGCACTACTTGCGGCCGTTAACTTTACAGCCATCATGCCCGCATCCAATGCACATTGGCAGGATGTTGAAGCGCTTAATATAGATATATTAGTAGGGAAAGAATAATATATGAGGTACTCGCTGAGGCTAAAAACAATGATAGGTACTGCGATAATTGAAGCGGTACTGCTCAGTGCATTAATACTCGTTGTTATTGACTTTATGATGGTGTCTGCAAACGATGCAATGAATAAGCGGGCAACCACCACTTCTAGATTATTTGCCAGCGCGACTAAAGATGCCGTGCTCTCCTATGATTTGGCCACATTAGATGCTTTTACAGCCGAGTTACTTACTAATCCTGACATTCTTTATGTCAAAGTTGTTGATGTTAAATCAAATCTATTATCTTATGCTGGCTCTAGTGAGTTTAAAACGCGTTTATCTGAGCCTGATAGCTTGGTTGAGGAAGTAAGTGACGGCATTTTTGATGTGCATACCAGCATTACGGAAGGTGGGACACATTTTGCGACGATACATATCGGAATCGATATCGGCGCGATTAACCGTGCCATGTCGGAAGTAAAGCGTTGGACAATTTCGATTGCATTATTTGAGATGGCACTGGTTGCTATTTTTTCATATATATTGGGAGTGTACTTGACTACCAATTTATATCGACTAAAAAGCCAGGCGAAAAAGATAACTAAAAGCGTAAAAGATGAAGTATTTGATTTCAAATGGCAACCAATTCAAAGCCGGGATGAATTACAAGAGTTATCTGCTGCCTTTGACGAACTCTACCACACACTAACCGAAGAACACCAGCAGCGCCAACAGTATCAGCGTGAACTGATACAATTAAACAAAGATTTAGAACGTTTAGTTGCGCAAAGAACGCAAAAGCTGCACCACAAAAACCAACAGCTTGAAAAAATAAACCAAGAATTAGAAACAGCTCAGCAACAACTTATACATTCAGAGAAAATGGCATCTATCGGAGTGTTAGCCGCAGGGGTAGCTCATGAAATTAATAATCCACTTGGCTTTGTTACCAGCAATATGGATGTAATGAAGGGCTACCATAGTGACTATGTGACACTTGCAGAGCATGCAATGGAGGCGAAAAATACAGGTTCAGTGCAAAACATGGCGGAGTTTATTGACCGCAAGGATTTTGAATTTCTAAACAGCGACAGCAAAGCACTAATTGAAGAGACTGAGTCGGGCTTACAGCGAGTGTCAACAATTGTCAAAGATCTCAAACAATTTTCGCGTGCAGATAGTCTAGATTTACAGCCATGTGATGTGAACGCTTGCATAAAAACGACCTTAAATTTGGTCGCGAGTGAGTTAAAATATCAGGCTAATGTGTCGACTAAACTGAGTCAGCTCCCCCCTGTACAGGCAAACATGGGCAAGCTGATACAAGTACTAACCAATTTATTGATTAATGCTTCTCAAGCACTTGATGGACATGGGGAAGTGAGTATTTCGACAAGTATGGAGAATGACCAAGTTATCATTCGAATACAAGACAATGGTGTGGGAATTTCACCACAAAGTATCGATAAAATATTTGATCCATTCTTTACGACTAAGCCAATTGGCAAAGGCACTGGGCTGGGGCTATCAGTAAGTTATGACATCATCAAAGAGCATGGGGGAAAACTCACCGTGCAGAGTGAAGAAGGAGTTGGGAGCTGTTTTACTATCAATTTACCTGTATTACAAAATAGCTGAATATAAAAAAGTGACACTTCTATTTTACAAATTCAGATATTGTAAATTATCTAGCGATCAATTAAGTTTTACATAAAATGGGAACAATTGGAGCACACCAAGGTGGAGTTGGATATTAGCTCGGATATAAAGCTTCAGAGTTTATCTGTTGAGCATGCAAAAATGCTCTTTTGCTGTGTGCAAGACAGTCGCACGAGCTTAGAGGCTGTACTGCCATGGGTAAACGATATTCAAGTAGAATCTGATGCTAGACGGTATATTGAAACGAGAATAAATAATTCGGTGGGTGGACTGTGGTCGGCAATTGAGTTCAAGCAACAGTTTTGTGGCGTCTTTGGCATAAAATATGTTGACCCTAAAGCGCAAAATGCAGAGGTCGGATATTGGCTTGGAGCGCACGCGCGCGGTCATGGCATTATTGGTCAAGTGTTGACACAGGTGATAGCCAAGCTACGTGCAGTATCAGATATTAAGTCGATAGAGTTTCAGTGTTTAGCCTCTAATACCGCCAGCCAACGGATCATTACAAAAGCGGGAGGCCAGCTTATTGGTTCTGTCACGGATCAGACAAAAACGAGTGGTGACGAGGCGCTATACGTGTATCGCCTATGGCTTTAACCTTGTTTACAACATGGCACCTTCAGTGGTAAGTGTTTGAGCCATTATTGCTCAAACACAGTGATGGTTTGCTAGCTTGCGGTTAATGCTTTGCCTCGTACCCTTGCAGTTAGCAATGCAGGAAGAAGAGGCATCATGATCATGCCGAACATTAACATATATTGAAATAGCGAGAACGCTTCACCCAGCAGTATCATACCCGTTAAAATGCCAGCGAGCGGGTTGGCAATACCACCAAAAGCAAACTCTACTACCGACATTCGTTGCAAAGCCCATACATACAAGCTGTAGCCAAGTGCCGTATTAAGTACGACTACCCACACAATACCGACGAAATTGACCACAGAAAAGCTATCAAAAGCTGCAATATAGCTAGTTGGAGCGATAATACCTTGAAACGCAGCGGCAAGTGTTAGCATCGTGCCACCAATAATCAATTGCCAAGTTAGCACAGTCCACCAATGCATACGGCCGCCAAGAGATTTAGTAATGGCGCTGCCAATCACAATACAGGTTATTGCTGCAAGCATTGCCCCTAAGCCAAGCGGGTTTAAGCTAAGAGAGCTTGGATCAAAAAGCAACCAAGCCAGAAAGATGAGTGCAGCCCCGCATAACCCTTGTGCTAACCCCGGCCGCTGCTTGTGAACAAGCCAATGATAAAACATAGCGAACACGGGGACAGATACCATGCCAACACTAGATATGGCTGATGGGAGTGTTAGCGCCATTATAAAGATCATGCCAAAGAAAATGGCGATATTAATTGCACCGAGACCGAACAGTATCGGCCAGTCTTCTTTTTTTGGTGTACTGGGCTTTATAGCCAACAAAATCAGTCCAGCGGGAAGTGCCCTAATAGCACCCAGTAAGAGAGGAGGCCAGTCTGCAAGTGTGTATTGTGTTACCGCATACGTAGTTCCCCATAAAAATGCAGGGATCATTGCGAGAAGTATATTCACGTTAATTATCTTTATATTGAGATACTTCTCGCTAAGGTATTACTAAAAACACTTTTTGTAAAGTATCTTTATGTTAAGATATTTATTTACAAAGTTTGTTGTTGAGGCAATTATTGATGGACGCAATTGACAGAGTACAAGAGCAGTGGGCTCGTGAAAAACCACACTTAGAGACAACACCAATGGCGATAATGGGTCGCTTGGTGCGCATCGCTAAACATATGGAAGCCGAAGTAGAAAAACTACACAAGCGATACGGTTTAAACCTAGGTGAATTTGATGTACTAGCTACCCTACGTCGCAGTGGCGAGCCTTTTCGCTTAACTCCATCAGAGTTATTTAAAACCATGCTACTGACCTCTGGCGCTATGACTAATCGCTTAGATAAGCTGGCGGCAAAAGGACTGATTAAACGAGAACATTGTAAGGAAGATCGCCGCAGTGTGACTGTTGAGTTGACAGCTGAAGGACTAAGCTTGATTGAAAAGCTGATTGAGCCGCATATCGCGCTACAAGCTCAATTAGTACAGGAATTGGAGCCCGAACAGCGAGTATTATTGAATGAATTACTAAAAGGGTGGTTAAAGCAGTTCGAGTGAATGCTAAAAATAAAGAGCAAATTTATTTACTGTGACTTATTGGCTGAAATTTAAAACGTGTAAATACCTGTTTATTTATACAGTTTTGTTGTATAAGCTTACCATTGAGAATAACAAAGGTGAAAATAATGACAATAACGTATCAATCTCAAGCTCCCAGTCCACACGAATTTTGTGAAATGCGAATAAAAGCAGGTCTTTCTCCCAAGTCTATAAAAGCAGCAGAAATCGCATTGCCAAATAGTCTCTACATTATTACTGTGCGAGATCACGATAACTTAATTGCCATGGGGCGAGTGGTAGGGGATGGCGCTTGTAACTTCGAGGTTGTAGATGTTGCGGTTGATCCTGCCTATCAAGGTCAAGGGCTTGGTCGTAAAGTCATGGAATATATAGATGACTATTTATCGTCCGTTGTGTTAGAAGGCTCTTACGTATCGATGATCGCTGATGAACCTGAGTTTTATAAGAAACTCGGTTACAAGTTGGTTTCCCCCGCGAGTCAAGGCATGACAAAAAAGTTCAGACCTAACGCTTAATAAAGTATTTAGTGCTCATACCTATCTGTTTAGTATAAAGTTTTTTGGTGAAATGCTGAAAGTAAGTAATAAAGCCTCAAGTGTAGGTTATATTCTAGCTTGCAAATTCTTATCTAGCCTGCGACTCTGCTACATATCATGTACTTAGCCACTAGGAGTGAACATTGACGATAAGGACATATACAGAAGACGACTTTCAGTCGATAGAAGAGATTTACAATCTATCCAAATTAGATGAGCTGGCACAGGAAGCTGCTGAGTTTACTTTACTACCGTTGTCAGAAGATATACCACGGAATGAGCAGCTATTCGAATCTCAAATATTTGTTTATGAACTGGGGTCGATAGCAGCATTTTGCGCTATCTGTCATACAGAAATCAGGGCACTATTTGTACATCCGGATCATCGAGGAAAAGGAATTGGCAAAGACTTACTGAAGTACTTACTTTCTCTTACTTCGCAAGAAGCAAGTCTATACGTTGTCGCTTCAAACTGTGTTGCTAAAGAAGTGTATAAAAGTGTTGGCTTTGTGGTTACTGAAACATTTGAAACCACTTATAACTCTGTTGCCGTAACCGTAGATAAAATGGTAAGAAATAAAGGCTAGTGGGGCACACTACACAGTTGCTAGTTACCATGCCAATTAGCCTTAATACTTGCACCATTTGAAGGCGTAAATCTGATCCTAACTGCGTTCGAAACTTCTTATTTAGAAAAACCAAATAGCATTATTTTTGCCCTACCTACATAGATAATGAGACGAACACCTCAAGTGCAAACGGCGTCGCATGCGTCATTATAGAGTATATGCAGGTATCTTGGTGCTAGCATGAAGCAATAGCGCTGTTATCGACAAGATTTTCTCGCCTCAAAATAGACCACTTAATTAAGCAAATTGGTATAAGATAACTGGCATAATTTATAAGTAAAACAGGGTATAAACCCTAAACAAAAAAGCCACCTTGTTAGGGTGGCTTAATCTAAATCTGCATCCGATTATTTATGCTTTACTGCCCACAAATGCAGTAGTTCGTGCGCAATGGTGGCGGCGGCGATTGCGGTGAGCTCGCTTTGGTCGTAGGAAGGAGAGACTTCTACTACATCCATGCCTATCATATTTAATCCTTGCAGTGCGCGTAAAATCTTCAGGACTTTGTCGCTGGTTAGACCGCCGCATACTGGTGTGCCTGTGCCGGGTGCGAATGCTGGGTCTAGGCAGTCGATATCAAAGCTTAAATACACCGGCAAGTCGCCGACGCGTGTTTTGATTTGCGCTGCTATTTCTTCAGCGCTTAAGTCATTTGCTGCCATCGCATCAATCACGCCAAACTCGTGGCCTTGCTCTGTGTACTCGGTTCTAATGCCAATTTGCATTGAATGCTCTGGGCTTATTAAGCCCTCAATTGGAGCATGATAGAACATAATACCGTGGTCATAGCGTGAACCTTGGCTGTACGTGTCTGTGTGCGCATCAAAATGTACGAGTGCCATTTTGCCGTGAATTTGCTGATGAGCACGCAGCAATGGCAGGGTCACAAAGTGATCGCCACCTAGGCTTAATAGCGTTTTGCCTTGCTGCAAAATTTGCAGAGCAGCTAGCTCGAGTTGCGCAGTGAAATATTCAGGATCGCCAACTGGATATGTGAAATCGCCAGCGTCTTGTAGTTTTATTTTGTCCCACAATGCAAATGACCAAGGATATTTTTTACTTTCCCAAGCCAAATGCACGGATGCGCGACGGATCGCATCTGGACCCAAGCGTGCGCCTGGGCGTCCAGAGGTTGCCAAATCAAATGGCAAGCCAAGTACCACAACGTCTGCATCAATATCTGTGATATTGCGTACCATTGGCTGACGTAAAAACGTCATGCCGTTGGAGTACAGAGAATGATCGGTGTGATCGAATAAATGGCTCATGGGTTAAAAATCTTCCAAATAAGTATAGCCGTCAAGGCCGGTTTTAAGCTCTGCTAGGCAGGTTGCTTGCTCTTCAAGCGGTAGTTTGCTTTCAACAAGGTTGGCAAAGTTACGCTTAAATTGTTCAACATCAAGGTGTACATAACGCATCATATCGGCAACCGTGTCGCCTGCATCGATATTACCCAGCGATAATTCGCCCTGATCGTCTAATGTGGCTACAACAGTGTGGGTGTCGCCAAATAGGTTGTGCATGTCACCTAAAATCTCTTGGTATGCACCCACCAAGAAAAATCCCAATAAATAGGGTTTATCTTTGCAAAACTCAGGTACAGGCAATGTTGCTTCAATACCTTGGCCATCCACATAATGCTCCACCGTACCGTCAGAATCACAGGTAATATCCAGCAAAACCGCGCGGCGTTTTGGTGCCTCTGTTAACCCGCTAAGTGGCAATACAGGGAATACCTGTTCAATCCCCCAAGCGTCTGGCAAAGATTGAAATAGCGAGAAATTCACAAAGAATTTATCCGCAAGCTTAGCGCTGAGTTCGTCAATAATTGGGCGATGGAAACGGTTTTTGTTGTCCATACGCTTGTTTAGCTCATAACATACACGCAGATTTACTTGCTCCGCCCAAGCTCTTTGCTCAAGACTTAATAGGCCCATCGCAAATTGGCTGTGTACTTCTGCCAAGTCGCCTTGCGTATCATGAAAAATTTCAATCAACGCACGGTCATCACTCTGCTCGTTGAGTGCCTGCCAAGACGTCCACATATTGTGTAGCAGTCTTGGAGCTTCACTCATTGGTGCAGTTATCTCTTCTACTTGGTAGCTTTCGGTGCCAATCACATCGGTGATTAATACCGCATGATGGGCAGTTAACGCACGACCCGACTCAGAGATAATTTTTGGCATTGGCTGATTGTATTGCTTACAGGTATCGCCTATGGTGTAAACGATGTTGTTTGCATATTCAGCTAAGCTGTAGTTCATCGAGTTGGGGGACTGGCTGCGAGTTCCATCGTAATCCACTGCAAGCCCGCCACCTACGTCTAAATTCAACAGGTTTGCACCTAAACGGCGTAACTCGCAGTAGAATCTAGCGGCTTCACCCACACCAACGCGCACGTCACGAATGTTGGCCATTTGCGAGCCTAAGTGAAAGTGCACCAGTTGCAGCGCGTCTAGCATGTCAGCTTGCTTTAATTGGTTAACAACCGTAAGAACTTGCGATGCAGACAGACCAAATTTGGACCTTTCGCCGCCGCTTGCTTGCCATTTACCTTTACCTTGCGATGCCAAACGTACGCGTAAGCCTAAGTGTGGTTTCACGTTTAGTGCTTTGGCTTCTGCCATCACGATATCGAGCTCAGAACGCTTTTCTAAAACGATATAAACTTGGTGACCTAATTTTTCACCGATAAGCGCAAGACGGACATATTCTCTGTCTTTGTAGCCGTTACACACGATCACTGCGCTGGTTTTTTCACTGAGCGCCAATACAGTAAGTAACTCAGCTTTACTGCCAGCTTCTAAGCCTAGCTGTTTTTTATCACTTGCCGCTTGGCTTGCAATAAGCCCCTCAATGACTTCTTTTTGTTGGTTTACTTTAATTGGGTAAACCAATAAATAATCTTCTGGGTAGCTGTAATCAGTAATCGCCTGATTAAACGCACCAACAATATTATGTACACGCTGTTCTAGAATTTGTGGAAAACGCACTAGCGCAGGTAGGGTATAACCCTCAGATTTAATTTGTTGTGCAATGTTTGTCAGAGTTACGGCGTGCTGTGGTTGCTGTTGGTTCGGCATCGCAGTAACCTCTCCCTGATCATTAATACCAAAGAAGCCTTGGCTCCAGTGGCGCACTTTGTAGCATTCACGTGCTTGCTCAGAAGAGATAAATTTGGTCATTCAAGTTCCTTAACATAAGTTAGAGTTCAGCCTGCAGTGCGCTATCATTGGCGGCTACTCACTGAGTGAAAGGTCTAATTAACCTGAACTCGCATAAAAACCTGTTCTCTAGCAGCTGCTATCCCTTACTACTGCGTTAAATTTGTTTGCAATAGACTGGCTATTGACGCACAAATTTGCCTTGTATTAAGAAATAACATCTGGCTAGCGTGTTATTACGCTTTTGAACATGGATATTTTTGGTTGATTAATCAACTTTTTATACCGTGTTCAGGTTAATTAATTTTCGCGCATTAGACACAAATAGAGAGTCCCAGTCTAATGAGTTATTTTGCTCGTCAAGAGTGACAAATCTTACCCTCAGTTTAGTCGCGGGTGCCCCTAAGCTAGCTGCAAGTTTTAATGTTCCAAGCGTATTGATTGGGTTAACAATAGTGTCATTTGGTACCAGTGCTCCTGAGCTTACTGTTAGCATTCAGTCAGCTGTTACGGGGCAAGGCAGTCTCGCTTTTGCTAATGTGTTAGGCAGCAATACCTTTAATATTCTTTTTATACTCGGAGTATCTGCCCTGATTGCACCACTGGTGGTTTCACAAGAATTAGTGAAAAGAGACATTCCAATGCTAGTGATCGCCAGTTTTATTGTCACTGCATTAGTCTGGGATGGCAGGCTCAGTCAGTTAGACGCAGCATTATTGTGCTCGCTTTTGTTATTTTATGTCGCTTATTTGTTTATACAAGGCCGCATGTTTAGTAATAAGAATAATGAACCGACGCCGTCACAACAACCAAACCGTTGGCGTGAGCGCGCAGTTAGCATACTGCTATTTATCGTAGGGCTTAGCTTGTTGATATTTGGCGGACAATTGATGGCTGAGAACGCGGTGCAACTTGCCCGTGCTTTAGCAGTGGATGAAGTCATGATTGGCTTAACCATTATTGCTATTGGCACGTCGCTACCAGAAGTGGTTACCTCAGTCATGGCGAGTATAAAAGGGCATGCTGATATTGCGGTAGGCAATGTCATTGGTAGTAATTTATTCAATTCATTGGGTGTACTTGGCGTGACAGGACTTATCAGCGCAACCCCTTTAGAAGTGACAAGCCGTATGCTGAGTGTTGATATTTCAGTCATGATCGTTGCAACGATACTTTGTACGCCATTACTCATTTCTGGGTTAATACTCAGTCGCAAAGAGGGAGGCATCTTATTTATAGGCTACGTCGCATACTTAGTTTACACTTTGATATAATAAAGTTTCAGAAGTTTCTGAAACTTTATTGAATTCATTAAGGGAATTGCTTAGTATGTTTTTGGAATAAACAATAAATGAGAAAGGACAATGAAAATAATAACATCAGCAGTACTGGGGCTCGTCGCTTGTAGTTCAGTGGCCAGCGCTAACCAATCAGCTCATGAGCACAATTATCAATATGTGGAAATAAACGGCAACAAACTTGCCTATGCTTGCAAAGGAGAGGGCGAAACAACGGCACTTTTACTTGCTGGAATGGGCCTTGATGCTCATGAAACCTACAAAAACACCATTCATAACATAAATCCAAAAGGCTATCGCTTATGTTTTTATGATAGAGCAGGCACCGGAAAAAGCACTTTTGCAAAGCCTCGAGTACGGACTATGTTGGAGCTTACACAAGAGCTTGAGGCATTTACTCAAGCCACTAAAATGGATAATTTGGTACTTGTGCCTCACTCATTTGGTGGTTTTGTTGCAAGAGCCTATGCCAACCGAAACCCTGAAAAAGTGAAAGGGATGGTACTTATTGATATCGCTCATGAGTCTTGGTATCACAATATGAAAAGTAAGATGTCCAAAGAAGCATGGAAGATCATGGATTGGATCGTCAACTGGGAGCGAGATACTCATTCATTAGAAGACTTGGAAGAAGCTTCTGCCCATACAGAGATGTATAAAATCAACCGGAAAATGCCAGTTACGATACTGTCGCGTGGGATCCCTCATGTGACTATCCGCTCTACCGGTATGAGTTATGCTGATGTTGATGTTTACATGCAAACGTCAAAAGATTCCCAGATAAAACTGCAAGAAATTGGTGATAATGTCACCGCTGTTACCATGAAATATGCTTCTCACCTATTTGATGAGACAGATCCATTTATTGCCATTAAATATATTGAAGAAATGGTAAATAAAGTAAAATAATACTTCTTACTCATTGGGGGAGTGGTTATACTGCTACCCCTTGGGTTTGCTTAAAGGGGTATTGTATTCTAGCACCTAGTTTTGTCTATATAAGTTGAGAGATTGAGTGCTGATAAACCCTTTTAGGAGAACAAGAATTAAACCGTAAAGATTAACAAATCCCAACTCTACATAATTAAAATGATATTTCCTCAGCATAACACTAGTTCAAAAATTACTCTTTACCTGTTAGCGATAGCCGGGCTAAGCGGATCATTGTTCGCAGTCTTGGGGGTTTTTATTCATCCTACTCCCATCTTAGTATTTGATTTTGCAACTAGTATTATATGTATAATGGTGTCGTTTAAGCTTTATCAACAGCAATATAAGGCATTGATGTGGGCGCTGATACTGGGGGGGCTAATGACAATAGGCATTAAAGTTGAAGATACCTTAATTCAGTTTACATCAGGGTTATTATTAACTGTTCAATTAAACCTAGAGCACATTTCAGTTAATATCAATTTACTCGGTTTTATAATCATAGCAACAGCACTCACCGCAAAAGTTAAACTCGACAGTGTAGAGGAAAGGTAAATGGAATTAATTCATTATCTACAAACCTATTTCATTACAAAGGAACACTTACTTCGCGAATCGCGGCTATCACAAACTGAGTTAAATGAATTAATTGAAAAGCGGTTGATGCCAAAAGCCGCTTATAGATTAGCCTTAAACTTGAAATGCGATTCTTTCTTTGGTGCGCACTGTGATAATAGTAACCTCGAGTTTTATCCACAAGGCGCTTTGGTATGGCTTGGGGTGGTCTCACAATTAAGAGATGAAGCACAGGCATTTGATGTCTTTAGTCACCGTTATAAGAGGCAAATTAATAGGCTAAAAACACAGGGGGTTACAACGAAAAATACGAAGCTTAACGGGAATATTGATAGCCATCTTAGTAGCGAATGGCAGTATTTTCTCGATGGTATTTATGGACTTTGTACTAAAACGGGGCTGCCCGAAGATATTGCCAACAAAGAAGCGGCCATTATCATCATTAATGAATATCTCGCTTTAGAGCATGACCTCAGCAAAACAGAATTAGTGAAGCTGCATCAAGCTGTTAACCTGTTGGATGACGCAAGTACGCAATTTGCCCCCCATGAGCGTGAACAGAGCTCTCGAAAACGTTTAATTGAAAATGTGAGAGCAAAATTTCCTGTTCCTTCCGAGTTATAATAACTTCTTGAGCAATAAAGTTACATTTGTAACTTTATACTATCATTTAAAAGCATACTCTATATTCTTGGTTTTTACATAATGCAAATCAAGGATAATGATGAAAAATATACTATCAATGCTATTGTTGAGTGTTTCACTTAGTATTCCACTTTTGGTATCGGCTGAAAGTCACACTCTCAGCACACCTGCTGCTTTCACACAAAACAGCTTCCCCTCACTTCCCACTATAGACAGACGATGGCAAGACAAGTCAGATTCATGCCGTTATGTCGCCGGTCATTCGTACGGATTACCTCATAACGACAATATGGAGGGAGTCAATGTACCAATGGTAATACATGAAAATGAGTGCTATGTTCGCGGATTAACAACACAGAGTACTTTCCCTGACGAGTTAAGAGCACAACTGGGTGCTGAAGTTGATCAGCATTTCCAGGTTGTAGAACATAACTTTAGCGAAATATCCACTGATGCAATAAACGAGATTGCGGCAGAATCAGACACGCGTGTGCGCAATATTAAATCGAAAGTTCAAAGTCCGATGCGTTTATTCATTGATGGAATTGTTAACGCCCATGGGGATGTCCCTGTGTTTATAACCGGCTTTGATATCGAAACGGTGGGACATTTACGAAAATATCAACTCGGTTTGCCTATAAATGTTTATGTAAAACTAAGCTATAAAAATATCAGTGTGAAAGGAACATATAATGTGTTTGACCAACGCTTCACAGGGATACCTAACTTCGTACAGTATAAGCCAAGTGTAGACGTTGATGTACAACTACCTTGGTTATTTAGGTTGATAGATGAACTAACGCCCGGAATATTTGACAGTATGTATGAGAGGTTTGCCCTTGTGGTCACCTATATTTTTGAACTTATTGGTATCGAAATGGGCCGAGATATACCTACAATAATCGCCCACAATAGTCAGCTATTACGACAGTCTTTTACACCAATCACTGCTTTAAGAGACTATGGTGTTGGTGACCATGTATATTTAGATATGGAAGCTTCTAGAAACTGGGTTTATATAAAAGATAAAAATACTACTTATGTTGTTTCTGAGGCTTTTCTTGTGATGCAGTAACGGGGAGGTGGGCGATGACAAACTTGAGCCTCGGATAATGAAGTTTTTCTAATGAACAATTGTAGTGCTAGCTGTGTTTAATTCACTGCCTAGCACGTCAACTGAAAGAAAAATGGTGAGTATTAAGTTAGCGCTCTTTTGAATGCTAACTATTATCTGAAATCAGACATTATCACCATGTATAAATCTTATAATTGAAAAAATATATAATTAAACATCACCGCAGGTTAGCTAGGAGAACTCGGCAATGATTAATACTTTTTTATGTTTGGCGCTATAAAAAACAATACCCTCTCCGCCACCGTCGACATATATTGAAAAGCTGAAGGTGCCAAGATAGCTAAAGTCAACACCACTTTGTTGGTCGAAAAAGCCAATTTCGCGGGTAGCATAGTGGTCGTAATTATCGCCACTCTCTTCATCTATGGCGTCAAAATAGCGAGTCTCATCATCACTCTCATCATCCCACAAGTAGGCATCCCAGTTGCAACCTAGCTCAGGTTGTCCACCAAATTCAAATAACGGTTCACCATCTTCAGCCTCATTCAGTGACATATTCAGAAAAGCGTGTTTTTTATAGAAACTAGCGGCTTTTTGATAATATTCACCATAGCTTTCAAAGTCATCACTGAGACTCTCCAAGTAGCTAGCGTCTACTTGCCAACCATGGTCAGTTAATGAATAAACTATATAGGGAACGTCACCATCAAATATTGCCATCGAAATTGGCATTGCAATCAGTATGTTATCTTTATCATCTTGGGCAAGCTTCGTAGTTGAAAGCAACCCAAGTGGCAATAGTTGTTTTTCGTTAAAGGTAACCTGTTCATTACTGGGAAATGGCGTATAAAAATGGCTGTCTTTTGTAATACGGGTAGGTGAGTAAGTGACTGCTGAGTCTTTGATATGTAGTGCCATAAAGCAACTCCTTTTTATGGTTTGATTAAACTAAGCGTAGATTTAGTGCAGAAGATAAGTGTTTTTTGTATTTAAATCAATAGATTAGGGTTCTACTTAGAATTTGACGTTATATTTGACAAGTCATTGATGTTTAGTTCAAAGTTCTCTAAAGATTTGTCAGTATTAGAACAACATTGACGTGATAGGAGAAATATCATGGGGGCGGGGACTTTTAAGATTAAAAATATGAGTTTGGCAGAGCTCGAGACGGCAGTGCAGTGGGCGCAGCAAGAGGGCTGGAACCCTGGAGTAAACGACGCGTATTGCTATTTTCACGCAGATCCAAATGGTTTTTTGATGGGGTACTTAGGTGATGAGCCTATTGCGACGATTTCTGTGGTTAAATATGATGGCGGTTTTGGATTTTTAGGCTTTTATATCGTCAAGCCTGAATATCGTGGTCGTGGCTATGGCATAAAAATGTGGCATGCCGCAATGCAATATCTAAAAAGCTGCAATATTGGCCTAGATGGTGTTGTTGCGCAACAAGAAAATTATGAAAAGTCTGGGTTTAAATTAGCTTATCGCAATATACGTTATGAGGGCATAGGAGGAGATAAGCCACACCTTACAAACCTTGTTTCATTAAAAGATATCTCATTTGACGTACTTAAAGCCTATGAAGAAAAGTTTTTCCCTGCGCCCAGAACGGAGTTTTTGCAAGCTTGGATCCATCAGCCAAACAGTTATGCATGTGGTATTTACGAGGCGGGAAAGCTATTTGCGTGCGGCGTTATTCGTCCTTGCCATACTGGCTATAAAATTGCACCGTTGTATGCAGAGTCGCCAGAATTGGCTGAACAAATGTTTTTAGCGCTTAAATCTCAAGTACCACAATCTTCACCTATCTATTTAGATGTACCCGAAGTCAATGCTGCGGCAATTGCGCTGGCTCAAAAATTCCGATTGTCGGCTGTATTTGAAACTGCACGAATGTACACAGGGCAATTTCCAGAGCTGCCACTGGAGAAAGTGTTTGGTGTAACCTCATTCGAAATAGGCTAATAAATTAACAAAAAGGTGAAAGTAAAACAGTATTAGATGACACTTTGATTGCTTGTTTACGTTCGTTTACGAATATTAATTCACTACTTTTCCTTATATAATAATAAGTTATGACTTGTTTTGTATTTGTCAACAGTGAATGTAAAATAGTTAAGGGTTGAACAGTTGATAACTGTTAAAGGTTTACATTATATTGATTTCTCCTTTGCATTCATTGCAACGATATTACCATAAGAAAAAATCAGGGGAAAAAATGTCAAATAAAATAAAACTGTCAATGGTTGCGGCGTCCGTATGTGGCGCGTTGGCGATGACAAGTGTACAAGCGAGCGTCAACCTAAATTCAGAAATTCCGAATGGGATCAATGGGTTCGAGCATACACAAAGCAGTCACGCTAAACCAACAAACCCCCTTAAAGCATTGAGCAAACATTACTATATTGTTCGCCTAGAAAGTAACGCGTTAGTCAAGACGCAAGGTGCGGTTGACGCTGAGCGCAATGGCAACGGTCTTATGATGCAGTCTCAGGCCGTGAAATCACAAAGACAAGTGCTTGCAAAAGAGCGTAATGTATTTGCAAATAAGCTCGCTCAATCAATACCAGGCGCAAAAGTAGACCGTCATTTTGATGCGACAATGAATGCTGTTGTGGTGAAGTCAGACAAAGACATTTACGAGCAACTACAGGCGTTACCTGGCGTCACGCGAGTGTTTAAAGAAGAACGCTACCAGGCGCAAATGGACGCCTCACTCTCTCTTATCAATGCCCCTGTAGTGTGGGAGAAGCTTGGTGGAGACCGTAGCGTAGGTAAGGGGATTCGAGTTGCAGTTATCGACTCTGGTATTGTGCCGACTAACCCAATGTTTGATGATGCTGGTATGGAAGCACCAACAGGTGCATTGCCATCAGATGACTACTGTCGAACTGTAGATTCATCATTTTGTAATAACAAGCTGATTGTTGCTCGTTATTCAACACCTACATTTTCACAACCTGATTTTCAAACATTTAGCCCGCTTGATAAAGACGGCCATGGCACGCACGTAGCAGGCACCGCAGTAGGCTCGGCAGTAACAGCAGATTACAACGGTTATAACTTAGAGCTAAGTGGTGTTGCACCTGGCGCGTATTTAATGAGTTACAAAGCCTTGTACGAAGGTGGCGGTTCGAACATCATGTTGATCGAGGCGCTAGAGCATGCGCTTGAAGATGGCGCAGACGTGATCAACAACTCTTGGGGTGGTGGCTATGGCTCTGACCCAACGAACAGTGCGTATGCAGAAGTATTTGAAAATATCCAAGAAGCGGGCGTGGTCGCTGTTGTTTCAGCGGGTAATGGCGGTGCCGGTGCTAATACTATCGGTGGCCCTGCAAACTTAGCGTCAGTATTGTCAGTAGCTAACACCAATCATGGTCGTATCTTCACCACTGGTATGGCATTGGATGGTGGTGAGAATATCTTACATGTAAGCAGTTCAGATACGCCGCATAACACGGCTATCTCGGCAAAGCCTGTCGCAGCTAAAACTGTCTCGCCTGACAACGTTGAAGGCTGTGAACCTTTCCCTGCTGGGTCTTTTACCGACGCTTTCGCGGTGGTTTCTCGCGGTGGATGTAACTTCTCAGTTAAAGTAAAAAATGCAACGGATGCCGGCGCTAAAGCGGTGTTAATATATAATAACCGCGTAGGTACTCCATTTATTATGGACACAGCAGGCGAGGCAACTCCTGCGTTTATGGTCAGTCAAGATGATGGTGAAGCCATTATTACTGCAATCTCAGCTGATGGTTTTGCTGGTCAACTAGCTGTTGATGGCGTCAATCGTACCGCAATCAGTGAAGCTGCGCGCGACTCGATGCGTGAGTCATCTTCAAGAGGGCCAAATGGCGATCCGTCCATCTTTAAGCCAAATGTGGCGGCTCCAGGTACTAACATCTTGTCAGCTCACTTGGATGTAGACGGAATGGCAAGCTTTGCAGAACTTTCTGGCACATCTATGGCGGGCCCTCATATTGCAGGTGCTGCCGCACTATTGAAGCAGCAATACCCGCAGTGGACGCCTCAAGAAATTAAGTCTGCACTGACGAATACCAGTGTAACAGATGGCTTGAAAAAAGAAGATGAAGTAACGCCTGCTGATGGCTTTGATGTGGGTGCAGGACGTGTAGATCTTGATAAGGCATTCGATGCTAAAGTTACTTTCTCTGAAATGGGCTTATCAGAAACGCTGTGTGTTGATAGCTGTGATTACAGTGTTACGATTCGTAATATGACTGACGAAGCCATGAAACTGCACTTTAAAGGTGTCGCGATTGGAGACGGTGTCACAGTGGGTGATATCAACTCATCAGTAGAGCTTGCAGCCTATGGTGAAGAGGGCGACGCAAAAGCCACGTCAATCACACTGAATATTACAGGTGCTGAATTTGAGGCATGGCAGTTCGGTCGACTAGAAGCTTACAATGAAGCTGGTGAGCGCGTTGGTCATGTTCCATTAGCTGCATTTGCAGCGTCGACGTCACTACCTGGTCTGGCAGTTTCTACTTCTGGAGCGTCAAACACAGCTGCATTTGACGTAAATGTTGGTTACATGAACGAAACTATTGAAGGTCAAGTTGCAATCAACTCAGTATTACCTAGCTCTCTTGAACTAGTTGAAGATAGCTTTACCGTCGATGTGCAAAGCGGTACTCAAATTTTAGCTGGTGCAGATATGCCTACTCGTCATATCGCATGGACAGGTAGCCTAGGTAAGGCATCAATCAGCAGCGCAATTCAAAATGGTTTGGCAATCGATCTTAAAGCTCGAGATGAGTATCGTCCAGGGTGTGAAGATACATGTGATGATGCTGATTTCAAATTTAACTTAGGCGCAATCGGCGATGGTTATACATTTAAGTTAGCGGGCAAAGAGTATAACTATATTACTGTAACAACTAACGGTCTTATCGTTGCAGGCGACGGCTCTGCAAGTGGCACAGGCACAAACGAAGCTATCCCATCAGCAAATGGTCAAAATGGCTTAATTGCACCACTTTGGGCTGACTTTGACTTGCAAGGCCCAAGTGAAACCGAAGGCGGAGCAGTGTACGTTGCATTATTATCCTTTACCGATGATGCAGATAATGTAACAACTTACTTTGTTACTGAGTGGGCTGATGCACAGTTATATCAAGATAACTCTGGCGATAAGTTTACATTCCAATCGTGGATCCGTCTAAATGGTGATGAGGAACACTTCTTTAACTACGTTAAAGTGCCAAAAATGCCAAGTAAAGCGACCGTTGGTATTGAAAACTCGAATGGGTTAGTTGGCCTACAAACATACTACAATGGTGAAGGTACAGCGCCAGCGGCAGGACAACTGATTGCATATGATTATGCAAATGGTGGCTCTGTAAACCTTGGTGTAAAGGTTAAACTTGCGGACAATGCACAGATTAAAGCTGGTGTTGCAGATATGGTTGAAATGGACGAAGACACAACATCTGAAGCCATTGATGTCTTAGCTAACGATAATGCTCAGCACATTGATCTTATCCCTGTTACCTTGACTGCTCGAGGCGGTGAAAATCAACGTGCAGTGCAAAGTGTGTCTTTCGCTAACCCTGAAGGCGGCTTTGACCCAGCAACACTTGCAGTTGTTGATGCTCCTGCAAATGGCACCGTCGAAATCAAAGAAGGTAAAGTAGTCTACAAGCCTGAGGCAGACTTCTTTGGCGTTGATAGTTTCACGTACACGGCAAAAGCGGCTGGTGAGAGTACACTTATGCTAGCGCCGACTAAAGTGACAATTAATGTTGCTGATGTGGCTGAGCCAACCCCTCCTGCTGTGGTTGATAAGCCAGTTGAAGCGCCATCGAGTTCTTCGGGCTCTCTTGGTTGGTTATCGCTATTAGCATTACCATTTGCATTACTTCGTCGCAAAAGCTCAGTTTCTTTGCGTAAATAAAATGTCATTATTCAGCAAAAGTGTGTGACTAGAAATAACCACACCTATTTGTAGAGATAAGTCATTATCCAACTTAAACCCCGAGTTCAAAGCTCGGGGTTTTTCATTTGTAAATTCTATCAATGGGTTACATCTACTTTTGCTTATAAAAATAATAAATACAGAATACCAAAACAGAAAGTGCGACTTGTGTCGCACTTTCTGTTTTGGTATTCTGTGACAAATGTCGCACTACATAGGAGGGAGCGTGAAACCAAATGCTACCGAGTTGGTAATTTTGAAAATTTTATGGCGTCAAGCACCAAGAACCGGCAAGGAAATTCATGCTGAAATAGAGTCAAAGCTAAACTGGAGCTATTCATCGACAAGAAAGACACTGGAAAGAATGTGTGAGAAGGGCTACCTTGCGGAGCAAAAACAAGGTAACAAAAAAATTTATACCGCAACCTTAGCCAAAGTACCAACGCTTGCTTTGTATGCGCAAGAATTTGCAAAGCAAGTGATGGAGCTCGACGCACCACTTCCTGTTGCTATGTTTTCTGACAGCAACCTAATTGAAGCTGATGAGCTCGACGAATTGGAAGCGATGCTAAATTCATTGGCAAATAATGACAAGCGCGATCCAGAGTAGGCTTCAGAAATGGAATTAATATTACTTTCTGTATTGTTGTGGGTTGCCTTAACTGGATTGAGTTATGTGGTAGGGGTATCTCTTTGTGCATATTACTTCCAGAGCAAAAGGCTATGGTGGGGATTGCTTGCCGTCACGTTTGTACCTTTTTTGCCTTTTGAATTTCTTGAGCAACAAGAAGCGATACCGTCAGTGCTACTACATGACAATTTACAACAATATGCCGAGCCGTTAATTGCAATGACAAGAAACGTACGAGTCACACTGCCTTGGTTAGAAGTATTATTCACGACTTTAGCGATTGTTTATTGTGTGGGGCTGATTTTCCATTTAGGGGTGCTGCTCACACAGTACAAACGTATCAAATACCTTTGTCTCAGCGCATCAAGAGTTGAGTCTTATTCCCAAGCGTTGTATCAGTTACCAATCACCTGCTCACCGTTTGTGTTTGGCTTGTTAAAACCAAAGATATATTTACCAATGGAGTTTGAAGATTTACCTAAGGATGAACAAGAAGCGTTGATATTTCATGAGCTAACACACGTCAATAAAGGCGATCATATTGCGGTTATGGTGTGGCGCTTGTGCTGTGTGATAGCGTGGTTTAATCCATTTATTGCCAAGATGGAGCAAAGCTTTATTCGAGCGATGGAATATCGATGTGATGAGTTGACGATTGCTCGGTATCAGATTGAACCGCTGGTATACAGCCGGGCTTTGATTAACTCGCTAAAGCGTGTGAAGTTGCAGACGCCAGTAGATATTGCTGCCAGCTTTGCATCAAATTCACTCACGCTTGATGATTATAAAAAGCGTTTTACCATTATTTTAAAACCTCAGAGCAAGCCTAATAATTGGCCTTTGTTCGCTTTCTTTATCTTGTCTTGTTCTGTATTGGCCTATGGCAACCTGCAATGGGCGAGAGTAACAGTATCAAGCAACACAATGTGGCAATTGCCGGTAGAAAATCCAATGATAACATCACACTTTGGTCATATTTCTAGCTTTCGTCACAATAAAGCACACCAAGGTGTTGATTTTGCAGGAAGTACTGGCGACTCAGTGATGACGGTTGCAGCCGGTATTGTAACGGTTGCTGACAATACCACGCTGGCGAAGAATTATGGAAAAGTTGTATTGATCCAGCATGATAACGGTTATCAAAGTTTATATGCGCATTTAGATAGTATAGACGTAGCGGTAGGTGAAAAGGTGTTAAAAGGTGAAATGATAGGCACTATTGGTGAAACTGGCAGAGTAACCGGACCGCACTTACATTTGGAAATACTTCATCAGAATACTCGCATTGATCCCCTAAAGCGGTTGGAAATTTAATATGCTAAAAAAATACTTATTAGCCATCATTCTGTTGGCGGTATCCGGCTGCTCAAAGCAACCTAATTCATCAAATGAAAGCCTGTCAGTGCAGCCTAGTAAAAGAGTAGCAGTTCCTACCGTTACAACTAGCGTCGGTGAATTACATACCCCCAATTTAAGCACTACCTCATCAGAAGCGACGAGCGACAACAAAAATGACAAGCAGTGGTTGCTTCTCAAGCTCAAGTCAGGTGAGAGCTTAACTACTTTGCTTGCGCCATTCGCATTTAGTGACCGAGATAGTTGGCTAGTTGAACAGTCAGTCGCGACTTGGACCTCTTTAACCAAGCTCAAGGCTGGACAGGTAATTGAAGTTGCATTGCGCGAGGGTCAGGTTGAACTTATTCGTTTTGAGCTCGATTTTGCAAAGCTAATAGAGATAAAAAGAGCTAAAGATGGGTGGCAGGCATCACTTGAGAATCTTGAAACTGTTACGCGTACCAAACGACTCTCAACAATAGTTGAATCCAGCTTTTTTGTTGATGCAAGCAAAGCAGGAGTCCCTAACGATATTATCAATCAGGGTATTATTGCGCTGTCACATCTGGTTGATTTCCAGCGAGAAATATATGCAGGTGATCAAATTGACTTTGTTTATCAGCAAAAATCGTTGCTATTAACCTCTAGGCTTGCAGAGAAAAGCGACATAGCCACGCAGCTGCAGCATGTTGCGCTGCTATCAGGAAAAGAAGAGTATCGACTTTATCAATTTTCTGATGAGTCAGGAATGTCTGCTTTTTACCATGAAGACGGCAGACTCGCACAGAGCTTTTTGATGAAAACACCACTCAATGGAGCAAGGTTATCTTCCAGTTTTGGTAAACGTCACCATCCCGTGCTTGGCTATACACGTATGCACAAAGGCATAGATTTTGGTGCGCCGATTGGCACGCCTATTATGGCAGCTGGATCAGGAGAGGTGATCAAGGCCAACTGGGGAGGCAGCTTTGGCAATCGCATTATTTTGGCACATGGTAACGGTTATCAAACGCTTTATGCTCACTTAAAAGGGTTTGCCAAAGGGATTAAAGCCGGGGCTAAAGTAAAGCAAGGTGAGGTGATTGGCTACTTGGGAAATACCGGTCTTTCACAAGCACGTCACTTACATTATGAGGTGCACAAAGACGGCAAGGCAATTAATCCGCTTACTCTCAAACAGCCAAAATATATCAAGTTGGAAGGTAAACAGCTCAAGCGCTTTATTGCATATGTGGCACAGGTTTCCGACCCGCTTAATGGCAAGGACTCTCGTATTGCTAGTCAAATAGATAATGTTGAACAGGTACAAGTCGGTGAATAATAAAATGACGACAAGGATCAATAGTTTAGACTTTCTTCGTGGCATAGCTATTCTGTGCATTTTACTGATAAATATAGAAAGCTTTGCTTATCCAAACCCTTGGGGCAGCTATCAGTATGGCTTTATGACGGAACTTGACAGTAAGGTGCGGTATTGGGTTTATTTTGTTGCTCAAGGTAAATTTTATGGTTTATTGGCTGCCTTGTTTGGTGTCGGATTGACAATGATAATTCAAAAACAGCCGCTACAATCTGCAATAACACTCAGCGCCTCACGATTACTGGTATTGTTTATTATTGGCTGTACGCATGCTTATTTTATTTGGAGTGGAGATATCCTTTATCACTATGCTGTGATTGGTATTGTGGCGTTAATGATAATTTTGCTTGGTTCAGCGGTGATAAAATTCAGTATTGTCGTTTGTATTAGCTTTATATTGCTTTTTGGTTATGCCAAAGCAGAGCGAACTAACGCACAGTATCAAGCATATGTAGTAGCACAAAGCGTTGAAAAGGCGCAGCGTTCAAGCAAGCAGCATAGAAGTATTTCGCGCTGGGAAAATAGAGTCAAACAAAAGCTCCCAAGGCATAGTGAACTTGAACACCAGCCAACACTGCAAGCACATTGGCTTGATAATTTCAGTACACCGCAAGTTCATAAAGGTAAGCTATTTTATTCCAGTATCTTTTGGTCAACATTGATGATGATGTTGATAGGAGCGCTGTTGTTTCAAAGTGGATTCTTTAGCGCCAAAAAGCTAAGCCCGCTCGTGGTAGCTGCCTTTATTGGGTTAGTGGTAGTGTCAATATATGCCTCTCAGCAACGCTATTTTCACTGGTTATTACACCCTCATATACCAATACTATCCTATTCAAAGCAAATGTTGGTTGTGTTAAATAGAGAACTTCAGGCGCTAGCTTACATTGTTGTTTTATCTTTGCTTTATAATCGTTTCCTCTGCAAGTTGCGGTGGCTCACGCCAATAAATTTAGTCGGAAGATTTGCGCTGAGTAACTATATTCTGCAATCGATTGTACTGGTGATCATATTCTATGGCTTTGACCTTTATAATACCTATAGTCGTAGTGAGCTATTAGTCCTGTGGATCCTGATGGTGTTGTGTCAAATTGTGCTAAATATGATATACGGACGTTTCTTTACCCAAGGCCCACTAGAGAAAGTATGGCGTACACTCACTGCTAAGCTCAGACAATTTAATGACGATGCTAGGGCGTAAAACTGTGCTCTGAACGTGGTGGCTCATAAACTGCGTTATACTATTTTTTACAAACTTAAACTTATTAATCCTAATGTTTTAAATTTAATATAAAGCTTTGTAACGCATGAATAAAAAGTATGGAATTAAAAATAGTGAGAGGGTGGCATAGTAGACATGTGCAGGCCGCGGCAGAGCTATATATTGAAGCGTTTGGTCGCAAGTTCAAGGCAGCTGTTGCAGACAGGGATAAACTGGTTGCAATCATCGCCAAGAGCTTTGTGACAGAGTACGCTTTTGGGGCTTTTGAAGGTGAAAACTTGCTGGGTATCGCAGGCTTTCAAGATGCGAAAAAAGGTTTTACCTCAAACATAGACTTTGCTGTGTTAAAAGAGGAGCTTGGTTTTTTCGGCGCAATAAAAGCGGCTGCTATTTTTTCTTTATTTGATAGAGCACCTGCACAACATGAGTTGGTAATGGATGGAATTGCGGTATCCAAGCAAGCGAGAGGTAAGGGGATCGGCACGGCTTTACTGCATGCAGTGCAAAATTACACGCGCGAAAATGGTTTCAAGACGTTACGGCTCGATGTCATTGATAGCAATCCAAAAGCAAAACAACTGTATTTAAGAACGGGGTTTGTTGCTTCCCACCACGACGACTTTTCTTATCTTCAGTGGTTAGTTGGCTTTAGTGGCGCAACAACAATGCACTGGCGGCCTTGAGTATGGAGGTTGGCTATTAAATTAACTTGAGATCAAGATAGTAACTTGTTCTTTAGTCACTGTTATCACATACAACCGCGCTAAAATTGTTTGCAAGAGGCTAGCTATTGACGCACAAACTTGCCAAAAAACAATACAGATACCTACTGTTATTAGTGGTGGGTGTCTTTGGTTTATTTATATTTGGTTTATTTATACAAGTGAGCCAGAACAGAAAATGTATCATTTAGTCGTGCGATAAATGGAAAATAGGTAGCTACCAGTTTAAACGCCATTGGTACTCAATTCTAAACTGTTTAGGTGTCAACGAGCTATATATCTTAAACGCTTCATTAAATGAGCGAATGGAGTTGAAATTACTTTGCTCCGCAATAATCGAAATCGGAATGGATGTTCTCGCCAATAACCTCTGAGCTTTCTTAATTCTGATATGCCGATACAATTCGGTAAAGTTAGTATCTAATTCTTTCTTTAACAATCTCTTCAAAGATGACTCACTCACATTTAGTATCGAGGCACAATCAGTAAAAGAACGAACTTCATCAGCACTAATATACTCTATAAGTCTAGGTATCCAGGTTTGTGGAGTGGCTGTTATATACGACTCAGTTTTATCACAACTGGTGCGTAGGGAGTTCAGAATACTAATCACTTTGGTTACTTGTTCGACTGAATTAGATCGCTTCATTTCTAACATAGGTGTTTTATATAGAGATTCTTTACATTTTGTATCGAGCGATAAAGCAACCACCTGATTAATAGTCTTTAGCCAATGCATAGTAGGTTGAAGCTCTGGGATGGAGGTGTCGAGTAGCTCATTTCCAAATAACACTACTACGATATCTTGAGCTTTACTTTCACAATCCCATGTATGTCGCACATATGGTGGAATGAGAAGTAGCTCACTTCCCTCTGTTCTAGATACTGAATCACCGATATAGCGCTTTCCTTTACAATTAGTCAGCATTATTAATTCATAACTGTCATGAGCATGGAGTTCAAACATTGGAGAACTATTTTTTAAGTGATGAACTCGGATCGAACGGTTTGGTGAAAAACGAGTTAACTTGATATTTGCCATTTGAGCCAAAACCTCCATAAGGTGAGCTTAAACCACCAAAATTACCATGGGTAGTCGTTAAAGTTAAGGACTAGCTAACAAAATAAATAGCTAAATTTTTACTCTCGTACATATTTTTAATTTATAAAGGTCACTCGCATGGGTAATGAGAATCTAAATATTGTTTTCGACTTGGACGGAACCATCGTTAAGCACGGTAAGCCATTAGATAGCCAAAAGGCTAAAGATATAGAAAGGCTTACATCGGGTTATAATTTGTTTTTTGCATCAGCCAGGCCAATTAGAGATATGCTGCCGTTAGTACCAGAAGAGTTGAGAGGTGCTACATTTATCGGTTGTAATGGTGGACAAGCATGGAAACACGGGGATATGATTTTTTCAAACCAATTTCCCTATGAAGCAATTGGACCGATACTCGATCTTTTAAAAGCTAAATCGGCTCCCTATATTATTGATGGTGAATGGAAGTATGCATTTTCACAAAAGAAGCATGAGTTCCACGGTTATATTGAATCACTATCAGATTTTAGAGTGTCGGAGGAAGATATCATTACGAATGGTGTTACCAAGCTCTTAATTCTCTGCTCACAAGTAAAAAAAGATATCGAACAGTTTGTTTTGTCTAATAATCTGGAATGTAGCCTTCATACCCATACTTATGACAACTTTTTTGACTTAACACCCATTAAAACGAACAAGGCTAAAGCTCTTGATAAACTAGGCGTCGAGTTCGAGAACACTTTGGCAATAGGTAACGACTACAACGACTTTGACATGTTAGATAAATCGAAAATATCGATTTTCGTTGGAGAGACTGACTCTTATGGTAAAGCAAGTTACCGCTGTTCATTTGATTGTGTCCTAGATGTAGTAGCAGATATTATAAAAAGCCTGAGTTATAATCACTAAAGTAGCTTAAGGGGAATCAGGAAATCAGTTGGATGCCTTCACTTTTCCCACAATATCTAATGAGTATTACTATCAAGTAGATAAATATTTTTTGGTGTGTACCTGAATAATTTCCTCGTCTATATTTTGGCGGTATTAGGATCCACTACATCATTCAAAAAGGAGATGTATATTAATGTCGGAGCAATATTTATTCCTATTCCCTATAGCTAGTCTATTACTCATTGGAGCAATGACACCCGGGCCATCGTTTATTTTAGTTGCGCAAACTGCTATGGCAAAGTCTCGAATTGAAGCCATTTGTATCGCCAGCGGCTTAGCATTGGGCGCTAGTACATTTGCATTAATAGCATCAATCGGGCTCATAACACTTTTTCAATCAGTGCCTCAGCTTTACGTGGCATTCAAAATTCTTGGTGGTTTATATCTCTGTTATCTAGGATTACAGATGTGGCGAGTAGGCAAAAATAAAGCCTGTTATGTTGAGTCTGAAGTATCTAGCAACCCTGCTCATATTAAAGCTGTAACTTTAGGGTTAGCAACACAGTTAAGCAATCCAAAAACTGCAATAGTTTTTAGTAGTGTGTTTGCAGCGATGCTTCCTGCTAGAGTGCCAGATTACACAACATTAATATTGGTTGTCGGTGTGTTCGTCTTAAATTTTTCGTGGTACTTTGGAGTTGCTGTGGTGCTATCAAGTTCAAAAGCGCAAACTCGTTATTTGCGGTTTCAGTTAATAATCAATAAAGGTTCAGGTTTAATAATGGGATCATTGGGCAGTAAGTTTGTCGCGGATGGCCTCAAGATCTAACACTGCATTTAGCTCTTATTGGCCTTCCCTGAATTATTTTTTCTAATTTAATTATATCTGAAGTTTTTTCGATAAGTTTATAATTATACTCGGATTTTAACCTTATTGCATTGAACTGAACGAAGAAAGAGTATAGTTAGGGTTTGGCGCAGAGATTACCTTTGTTGCAGAATATGTAATCGAAATTGATCTAGCGCCACAAAATTATATTGATTGGCAATTGAATCAGAAGCCATAAAATGTCAACCACCGTTGGTGGCACATCATCAGGGTTTAAGGGTTTAAGATACCTATTCTAGTCTATATTGAGTGTGTTAGACCTTAAGCTCTAACGCGTTTTTGTCTAAATACGAGTTGGACGAGCGGCTGTTATCACAATTAGGTTTAAAATATGAAGTTGCTGTTACACGGCCAAGTATGGCACTTATGCAACTGCCAAATTTGATTAAGCGTAAACAATTCCGACACCCACTATTATAAGCGGTGGGTGTCATTAGTTTCACAGTTTGAACGAGCCTAGTTTACAAAGTGAGCGTCAGTATTGATTATATGTTGAATGTCTTTTAGATTTGGTGCTGTTTATAATTTATTTCGACATAGGAAGTTGATATGCGCTTATTTGTTTCTTTTCTATTAATCTTCGCTTTTTTTGATCTTTCGGCAAATGAACAACCGATAGGTTATCCAGATGATGCTCAGTGGGTTGAACCAGAAACGGTTGAAGTACTTTCGTATTGGTGCGTTATATTTGGAAAGTTTTACGGTGGGAATACTACGCCAGCAAAAGTAGACTTAAGTATCTGTTCAAATTGGTTTTTATCAGAGCATGACAAAGCCTATACCAATTTATATGTTGTAACAACAAATTCCGGTGGCTACTTTGTTGGTACAGGTGATAAAACTAAAAAGTTTGTCGTAAATTATACGACGACATGGAGAAAAGCGCATATTAATCCGCCTGTGTCAGGCGTACACAATTACGGGGCTGTCTCTGAATTTAGCGAGCAAGTAAATCAGTGTCCGCCAGACTCTAACCCAGAGTATACACACCCACATGACAGTGATAATGATGGCGAAATAGATCGGTGTTACAATCCAGATGATAAGCTTGTATGTTATTCCCCGCACACAAACTTGTCAAAAAGCAATGCAGACACACATTGTTATTAGTGGTGGGGGTCACTAGTTTCATTAAACTGTATTTATCTGAGTACGCTGAGTAATGTATACCTAACAATTTACTCAAGGTACGTAAAACACTTGACTTGTGCTCCTTCGTCGCAAATTATAACCAACAATTTCTTGCTTCTTAATCAGGCGTTATACGCAAATTAGACTTCGCAGTTATCTGATAAAAGGTTATCCATGAAAACTATCTTTATACTCCTGTCAATATTTTCAGTTTCTTCTTTTGCTTCGGTAATTCCCAATGAACCTCATATATATGTTGAAGGGTATGCAGAAAAAGAGATTACTCCCGATCAAATTAAAATATCGATCTCTATTGTTTCTACAAACTTAGATGCGAATCTTGCAAAGTTAGAAATAGATGAAAAGTCATTGAAAATCTTCGAAGCAACGAAAAAGTTAGGTATCGAAGCCAACGAAATTACAGCAACGCCAATCCAAGTTTTTCCTGCTATAGAAACGGAAAACGGTAATAAAGTTGATAATGGAACAAGAGTTAGTCGAGGTATAGATATAGTTTTAAAAAGCTTAGCTAAATACCCATTATTAAATGATGCGTTAATTTCTGCTGATATAACATCAAAAATAACTTCAAGCGTTGAAATGAATGATGAACGCGCGGTTAAGAAAAGTGTTTTAATGTTAGCTGTCAAAGATGCAAAATTAAAAGCTCAAGAAATTGCTGAAATTCAGGGTAAAAGACTAAAAGGTATTTATTCTGTCTCTGAGTTTAAAACTCGACAAGAGGAAACCTATAATTTGTATCCTAACCAAAGTATCTACGGGCAATCATATGGTTCTGGTCAAGTAAGATATAGAGTACCGCCAAAGTCAAGCGTGTTCGAAATCGGAAAAATGAGAGCTACAGCAACAGTTTATGTCGTTTATACAATAGAGTAAATTGCGCATAACACGTAAACAATGCCGACACCCACTATTATAAGCGGTGGGTGTCATTAGTTTCAGTATTTTTTGAACTCAAGTCTTATTTAGAGTTAGTCGAGCTTACGTGGAAATGTATTCGCACCGATAAAAAGGCGCTATTTTTGAGGCTCAACCTATTCAAACGCGTTCAATAATTAAACAATCAACCAATCAGCATTAAAAAATGACCATTTAGCAATAATCTACATGCTTTTTCACTTCAGTTGAGTACTATAAAAATATAGGTAGCAACTTGTATTGATTATGGTAGATCTTATTTTACGGCCAAAAGAGCAGTTCGTGATGCTCGCGAGCATCGCGGCTATCAGCCTTGCTATTAGTTTAACTGACTGGGTGCAAAGAGGAATGCACCTTTCGGTGAATATTTTACTATCATCGATTCTCGCCGTGATTTGTCTTTACTGGCTGCCAATGGTGTTAAGTTATCTCGGTGTTCAGCGCTTCAAGCTCTCTAACTGGCCACTGCAATATACGATTTTTTATTGCTTTATGGTGCTTGGTTGCATGTCGTGGGGTGTACTTAGAAGCCTTTTGATAAATACTCAAACTTTTACCTTGTTCGAAGCCGCAGCGATTGCACTACCTTGGTCTGCGGGTATTTTTGTTGCGACTACGTTTTATCTATCTCAACGTCATTTAAAACAAGAAAAGCAACTTCGGCAGCTCGCCGAGATCAGACTACTACACAGCCAATTAAATCCACATTTTATGTTTAATAGTCTCAATACGATTTCTGCGTTTTTAAAACATCATCCCGAGACTGCTGGTACGCTTATTCATAACCTGGCTGCTGTATTACGTTATTCATTAAAGCATTCTGTGGTAACGGAAGAAGATGCAAAAAGGGTAACGATAGCCGATGAATTAGTGAACTTAAATCAATGGGTTGAAATTGAAACTTGCCGGTTTGGTGAAAACCTTTCGATTACATTTGAAGTCGATGAGTCCTTAATTAACGAGGAAATGCCGGCAATGCTCCTACAACCTATTTTAGAAAATGCCATAAAGCATGCAAAGGTAAATCCACTGAATATCAAAGTGTTGATTGCAGCTGAAGGCGATGAGGTACTTTATGAGGTGAGGGACAATGGTGTAGGGTTTAGTGGCGCACTCTTGGCACAGCCAGAGAAAGCCGGCTTAGGGCTCTCAATTACTCGATCTCGACTTCGCCTAGAAGCAAGTTCAGAGTTGGAACTAAGCAACGAAGAAAGATCCGCTGGTGCCGTTGTACGCTTTAGATTAAAAAGGAACGGGCAAGTATGTTAAATATCGTCATCATTGAAGATGAGCAACCCGCAATAGAAAAATTGCTTATGCAGCTATCACTAGTATCTACACATAAAGTCGTTGGCACATACAGGGATCCAATCGCATTCTTAAATAGCGGCAACAATGGCAATATCGATTTGCTATTTGTTGATATTAACCTACCAAGTATCAATGGCATGGCTTTGGCCTTAAAACTTAAGGCCACGGGTTTTATGGGGGCAATAATTTTTACCACAGCACATAGCAAGTTTGCTGTTGATGCTTTCACACTTGGTGCAGTTGATTATTTACTCAAACCATATAATAACGAGCGACTTTCATTAGCGTTATCCAAAGTAGATGCTATCGCGAGCACACCTGTAGACATAAAATTACCGAGTAAAGTGGCAGGGAAAATCGTATTGATTGACACTAACCGTATTGATGTCATCAAGCTTGAGTTTGGTCAAGCCTACGCTTATTGCGCCGATCAACACTTTCCGTTAGATGGTTCATTGGATGAGTTACAAGCTCAATTACCCGCGCAATTTTTAAGAGTCCACCGCGACACCGTTATTAATCAAGAAGCCATCGCCTCGTTTGAACGTTGGGTCACGGGGGGTTATTTGGTGAAATTACGTGGTAGCAACCAGCAAGTTATCACGAGCCGAAACGGCGCAAAAATACTCAAACAAAAACTGATCAATTAAATAGTTAGGAATTAACATGATGAAATTTATTATGCCATTGGCTTTGGTAGGGTTACTTGCGGCTTGTTCAAATGACGCGCAGCCCGATGTGAGGAAGCAGTTTATACAAGAGGGTCAACCTCGGCCTTTGGTCGTTGTACTGGGGGGAAGTGAAGGGGGAAATACACTCTCAGCTCCCCATTGGCGACCTTTTCTTGATGGTTTTAATGACATTGGTGTATCTGTTGCCGCAATGGGATATTACGGTACTCAAAACACGCCAAGCAGTGCGGCAGAATTATCGCTGAATAAAATTGCTGATCGAATAATCACGCTGACGAAAGATCCCATGATAGATGAAAAATGTGTCGCAGTTTATGGTTTCTCCAAGGGGGCTGAACTTGCACTATTGTTAGGCGCACACTTTAATGAAATTAATCATGTTGTTTCAGTAATGCCCAGCCATGTTAGCTGGAATGCAGTTAAAACACTTTCGTCTCGCTCAAGTTGGTCGCTAAATGGGACACCACTTGATTATATTGATGCGCCCTTACTCTCATGGAAAATGCAAAAAGGCAATATCACAGGAGAGTTTACTCCAGCTTTTAATCAAGCACTGAGTGAGGCGAGTGCAGAAGCAGTTGCAGCGGCAAAGATCCCTGTAGAAAAAATCAATGGACCAATATTACTGGTGTCGGCAAAACATGACGAGATCTGGCCATCTTATCAAATGTCACAGCATATAGAGTCGAGTCTACAAACAGCCAAATTTTCTTATCCATTTGAACATATTGCAATGGATGGCGGGCACTATAGTTTCAATAAAAAAGTGCAAATGCAAGTTAACCAGTTTTTACGTCAGACATTGGTTGATACTTGTATGGCCCGTTAAAAACTACTACCTAATCTTCGTAATTAATGCCTTTCTAGCAGGCAGTTTTAGCGCTAACTGCGTAAATTCACCTTGCTTACAGGATGCAGACACCGTAGCGAGAGTAGGACGCGGAAGCGGTGTTATTCCCAAAACTGTCTAGCTAGATAAGGGTATAATTTAATGTGATATTAAAAAATGGGTTAGCTGTTTTTTATCTAAGCCTCAGGTTAGTTACGAGTTTAGTGTTGAGAAGGTGACACTGAATGTTGCACCACCAAGTGTGTTCTTGCAGGTAACGTCTAAAGTGGCATGATGTAAATCTACCACTTCTTTTACGATGGCAAGGCCAAGGCCGCTTCCGGTCATTGATGATTGCTCTTTGCGCCAAAAACGTTCAAAGATCTTTTCGTAGTTTTGAATGTCAATTCCAGGCCCGCTGTCCATCACCGAAATACTGTTTCCCGACGCATGTACTTTTATTAGTGCACCTTCTGCGCTATGGCGTAACGCATTCTCGATAAGATTTTTGATCATGATGTGAATAGAAGACTGATCGCCTGCAAACATCTCACCATTTTCGTCTATCTCTAATTCTAATTGTTTGTTCAACGTAACAGATAAAGGAGCCAGCATCATACAAGCTTCTTTTGCCAGAGGGGTGATACTAAGTGGTTGCTTTGCATAAGCGTCGAGACTCTGGGCACGCGATAAGTCAAGTAGTTGTTGTACCACCCGAGTCATATAGCTAACATCAGCTAAAATGCCAGCATGGGTGTTTTTATCCAGTTTTGCCAACTCCACTCTCGTGTTTAAAATAGCAAGCGGCGTTTTTAATTCATGGGCGGCATTTGCAACAAAACGCTTCTGTTCATCAAACCCAGTTTCGACCCGTGCAATTGCTTGGTTTAGCGAATGCACAATAGGTACAATTTCAACGGGTAAACCTTGCTCGCTCAGGCGGAAGTTAAGTTGCTCGGGTCTTACTCGTGCCAATTGTGCCGCAACACTTTTTACTGGTTTCACAATCGAGCGGATCGAAAGGTATCCCACTAGCATAAATACAAAAAATGCGGCAATGATAATAAAGATAGACACTTGGCTAAGTGCAGGCATAACCGCTTCGTTTGCAAGCTCACCAAGCAGATCGTTTCTACCTAGGTAGATATTAACAGGTACGTTATCTATTTCTGTTTCTATACGGTAACGGTCTATGCCCTTTAAATGAGAGTAGCCAACAGGAATATCTTGGTTGTCCATTAAAGCTTGAAGTGCCGCAGAACTAGTGATGTTGGACGTCGATTGAAGCAGTGTCTCGTTCGTTTCGCCATGGGTTACCCTGAAAACCAAATTGTTATATAAAGCGTCATATCCCCACTTTTCTGCAACATTATCAGATTTATAGACTAGCTCACGGTTGCTGTTAAATGATAGCTGCTCTTGAATATCTTCACTCATCCCAAACATACTTTCTTTTACGGCTAAGTTAGCGTAATTAGTTGAAAATAAGTACAAACTTATTCCAATTAAACTAAATACGCTGGAACCGATAATAAAGAAATGCAGATAGATTTTTTTGGCCAAAGAAATCGGTTTCATGTCAAAATATATCCTATGCCACGTAGGGTATTAATGGTCGTTTGTGCATTAGATGACTCTAATTTTTTACGGATCCGATGAACCGCGACTTGAATTGCATTATCTGTTACTTCAAATCCCATGGCGTATATTGCATCATATAAGGCATCTTTACCCACCGTTAACCCTGCATTTCGGAGCAGATATTCCAAGATGGCCACTTCAGTTTTTCCCATTGTTAAGTTTTCACCACAGACGGTAACCCTTCTTGCTTTGGTATCGAGCGACACATTATTATGGGTGAGCAGATTTGCGGTGTAACTACTTGGGCGACGCAGTAGTGCTCTTAACCTTGCTTTTAGCTCATCAATGGCAAAGGGCTTGTTGAGATAATCATCAGCCCCCAAATCAAGACCTTTAATGCGGTCATCTACACTTCCGCGCGCTGTGAGAATAAGTATGGGTAGCGTATTTTGTTGTTTGCGGATCTCGCGAATGACCTCTAACCCGTCTTTATCGGGCAAACCAAGGTCTAAAACGAGAGCGTCATACTGCCAACTTTGCATCAATTGCGTATTTTGTGCTGCGGTTATGGCAATATCAGCAGCATGGCCATCTTGGGCGATAGCTTGTTGAATAAATTCAGCAAGCTGCTGGTTATCCTCAGTAATTAGCACTCTCATTCGTTTGTAAGCTCCTTTTTTGTGTTATGTTCTGGCTTTGCTGGAAACGCTTGCCTGCAAGTATCAGCTTGAGTAATACAGGTAATACCAGCATGCTCAATAGAGTTGAGGTCAACAAACCACCAATCACAGCCCAAGCCAATGGTGGCCATAATGGGCTGGCGCTTGATGTTAACGGCAACATGCCGATTATTGTGGTTAATGTGGTCACTATAACAGGACGAATACGGTTTTGTACCGATAAGCAAATTGCCTCTTCTAGTGTACAACCTTGTTGTAAGTGGTTGAGCGCATTTTCGATCAATAAAATAGCAGTATTTACCACAATTCCCATGAGTGCGAGTACGCCTAAGATTGACATAAAGCCGAAGGGGATCCCGGTAATTGCGAGCATCGCCGGTGCACCAATAATACCAAGCGGTATGGTCAGCATAACCAAGGCGGTTAGGCGATAAGAATTAAACTGCACCATCAATGCGGCAAACAAGAGTGCGATGCCAAAAGGAAGGGTTTGTAGTAACGCGCCATTGGCTTCTTCTGACTCTTCTAGTTCGCCGCCAAAGCTAAGCTTTACAAGGTGTTGTTTGGCTATACCTTCCAGCGTTGGCTGTAACGTCTGTAATATATTTTCTTCATCACTGCTAGGTAGTACATCCGCCTTTATTGACATGATAAATTCACCATTGCGTCGTTCAATAAAAGGAGGTGCATTGACAATATTTGCCGATACCAGTCCAGAAAGTGCTGTGGTGGCATATTGGGGCAATAGTACCTGTGTATTTACCATATCAACACTGCTTTGGGTTGAGCTCGGGTCAAAGAGAACAAGCTCTACAGGTTCAAAATTATAATCAAGCGTGGTTACCCGCAGCCCTGAGCTTCTCCAAGCGATATAATCAGCTATTTCTTCGTGACGTAACCCAAAAGCAGACAAAGCGAGTTGGTCTATGTCTAAGTTGATAGCGGGCGCACCGAAACTATAATTTCTGTATGGAGAAACGACTTCTGGATGCTGGCGAAGTTCTAAAAACATGGCTTCTGCGGCATTGAATAGGGCGGTTTGATCATTGCCTGTGAGCCTTAGCTCAATTGGGCTTTCAATTGGTGGCCCTTGTCCTAATTCTTGGGCTTTGATCAGTACTTCGGGAAATTGCTGTATTAGCACACTATTTAGTGATTGCGAAAATTCAACCGGATTTACGTCCTCTGTAAGTGTTACCACTACGCGAGCAATATGAGTTTCGCCAGGCTTTTGTGCGAGGTTATAGTAAAACCTTGGACCTGAAAAGCCACTAAAAACCATGACATCGGTGACGTGTTTATTGCGACTGGCAAAATCAGCCACCTCATTTGCGGTTTGAGTTGTGGTGTCGATATGACTAGAGAGCGGTAATTGCACATCGATATATATTTGATTACGGTTCGCGCTTGGAAAAAATTGACCATTAGCGCTTGGCAACGAAAGTAGTGCGGTGACAAGCACTGCAGCTAGGGTGAGCGTTATCACAGGCTTTTTTAGCACAAGAGCGGATAAATGATACCCGAGCTTTGACAGAGCGTCTGCGAAGTGGCGCTGCCATTTTTCAAGTCTAGTATTTGAAACATGAATATGAGCAAACAAGATGGGTATGAGTATTAGTGCAGCAAGGTAGCTCAAAGAGATACAAATAATCACCAATATAGGGATTGTTGCGATAAAATCTGCAACACTGCCTTTGGCAAGCAACATTGGGATAAAAGCAGCAATCGTGGTGGCGGTTGCGGCCGCAAGCGGTTTTCTTAACTCAATGACCGAGCGTGTTATTGCTTTTGCTACCGTTACACCTTTATTACTATGATGGCTTAGTCGTTCAGCAATAATAATACAGTTATCGACCATTAAACCGAGTGACAGCACCAGACCGGCAATGGTCATCTGGTGGATAACGCCGTCAAAAGTGGTGAATAATGCAATAGACGATAAGACAATAGCAGGTACGGTCAGGCTTATAATGACCGCACTTTGTATCGACAGAAATAGCAGAAGAATGACACCGATACCAATACAGCTTTGAATAAGCGAATTAACTAAACCGTCACGCCGTTTCTCTGACCAATCTGGCTGAAAAATCTCTATGGACACTGGTGTGTTGTCATATCGTGTATTGATGTCAGTCACGGCTTGTTTAATCGTATTCCCAGCGGCTTCAATATTTACTTGATTTGGCGGTAAGGAAAGGGCGATGCCGATAACCTGTTCGCCATTTTTCCAAAACTGTTCAGTTGCTGTTGGTTGCGCTCTGTAATGGATATCTGCAATGCTACCCAGTGGCACCTTCGCACCTTCAGGTGTGGTTAGCTGTACATCAGCAATTTTCTCGTCTTGGTTGAGGTGGTTAATGGACAGCAATGCAAGGTTACTGAGATTGTTAGAAAGCACACCAAGATTATTTTGTTTATTGGCATCTCTTAGCTGCTGTGCGATGGCTGTCGGTGTGAGCCCCAGAGCTAACATTCGGTGCTGAGAATAACCGATAGCCAGTTCAATGCCTGGGTCACCAATTAATGTCGCTTCCCTTACGACGGCAAGCTGGCGTAATTCATCGCGTATTTTTACTGCTATTTTACGATCCATAGCCAACCCATTCCCGGTCTGAACGACAAGTAAGATCCCCTGCGTATCTTGTGCTCTGTCCATAACCTGAATTGAGCCGCCATTTAGCCCTGTGCGAAAGGGCGCAACTTCCTCTTTGATCCGCTGCCATATCAAATCAGTGTTATATTCTTGCTCGTTAAGCTCTATGTCAATAGTGGCATTACCGAAACGGATCCTAGATTGAATTGTATTAATTTGCTCAATTTTGGCGAGGCTGCGTTCTAGTGGTTTGACGATGCTATCATTTAATTGGGTAGCACTTTGACCCGGGATAGTTATCTGAATAAAACCATTGCGATAAGGAAAGCTAGGATCTTCTTGGCTTTTTGCATTAAACCAACCGAATAACCCTGTAATAACGAGGAGTAGTGATAGCCCAAGGACTAAGCGTGTTGAAGCATATAAACTCAGTCTATTTTTTATCATTATCTTGGCCTCTTAGCATGGCTAAATTCACCCCCAATTTGGCGGCGGAGGTGACTAGCACGTCTTGACCTGCAAGTCTTGGCGCGGTCACTAATACTTTATCTCCTTCGTTACCAAGTACATTGACAGAAAACCGTTCAAGCTCTGGCTGGGCAACAAAAACATAAGCTTGCTTGTTGAGGTCGTAATGAATTGCAGAAGCTGGAACGCGAAATAGGGGATCATGAGTAATTGCAAGTTCAAGGCGACTAAGTAACCCAACTAATTCAGGGCTTTGATGATTTAAATCCACGGTTAATTTAAATAAACGTCCCACAGTCATTGATGGCAGGCTTTTCTCGATTACTTTGCCCGTTAACGTTTTGTTGATTGATGGCACATAGATAGTAACGGTTTGATTGATAGCTAAATCAATATATTCTTGCTCAGGTAATAGAAACTCAGCTTTTAATGTTGCTAGTGTTTGTAATTGGAAGATGGGCTGACCAGCATCAACAACATCCCCTGCACGTGCATAGTTGTTCGTTATGATGCCATCACTTGGCGCTACAATCTGCTGCTCATTTAACATGTTTCTTGCCTCTTCAAGCAGCACTTTCGCTGAACGAACTTGTTGAACTTGTTGATTGAGTTCAAGTCTTGCAATATCTAAAACAGAGTCTGAAACGAGCTTTTTAGCCAATAGCTTTTTGAGTCGTTCAAAATCCCGCTCTGCTTGTGCTTGTGCTTGCTGAGCGCTCGCAAGCTGGGATTGCTTGTCACGTAATTGTGTCTCCAAAGTCGGCGAATACAGTGCAGCAAGCACTTCGCCTTTGACAACTCGTTGCCGGCAAAGCCGATAATGACTTTATTCGCGCAGTGCTGAGTGAGGCGACGTCGACAACATCACTCCCAGTAATTGTGCTGTAAAAGCGTTTAGTAGGAACCGTCTCAACCAGCTCTACAGCTTCGAAGACCTCTGGTTTTACTATGTATTCAGCCACTTCTTCTTTTGGCTCAACACTACAGCCCAGCAGGGCTGTAGTGAATAACAAAAAAATGAATTTAAAAAACATAGACATATCCAAGAATAATTTGTGCGCTGCCTGAAGCGTCTACAAGCGGTGAGTCTTTGATCTCGCTGCCATAGCTGGTGTAACTTATGTCAGCTTTAATCATATGATGCTTGCCCAAAAACCAGTCGCTTTGTATGCCGACTTCAAAAGCAGTACTTGAATCACCAAGATAAAAGGCTCTATTGGTCAGTGCTTCAGTGGCTTGAACGCCGTAGTAATAATCAACCAGATCCTCACTTTGAAAGTTTGCGGCGATGTAGGGGAAGACGCGACCATCTTCAAATCTAAATGGCACGCCATAACTCACACTGGCTTCATAACCTTTGTGTGTGCTACTGACATCGTGCATAAATTCAAAGCCAAACTCACCAAAACTGGTATCGTACTCCATCTCAAAACCAGCATCGAAGCTCATGTCTCTGTCTTCCATACCGATAAAGTAATCACTATCGTTTGCCTCAAAGCCGTCTAGCCTGAGGTGTGCAGAAAGGCTGATCTCAAACTGCTCAGTTTGGTAGACCTTATAATTCGCTCTTGGTCCAAGTAAGCTAAAGTTGCCATACTGGATGGCAACAGCTGGGACAAACTCAGTTTCATTACCTATGCCAACGTAGCCTTGGTCTTGAGAAATAATTGCTGCACCAATTCCCCATTTTAGTTGCAGTGATTCTGGTGGCGCGTCTGCTAATGCTTGTGTGCTACAAATAATAGACATAGTGGTGACGAGGTTAAGTAGTTTTCTAGCCATAATGATATTCCTTGAAGTTCATGTTTTTTCATTGCAGCTAGAGTAAGCCAGTAAACTTTCTCGAAACTTACAGCATAGAAAATAATCATCTGTGCCTTAATTTTATAAGTTGTCATTGCTGTTGTGTCTGCAAAAGCTTAGTATCGGGGTACTTCGTAGGCGTAGAACAACGCGTTTGAATTAAATCTACCGGTGCTACTGTAGAGTAGCCTTGCGGTTTACCGAATAAGAATAACAAGGGCAAGTAATGAGTGAAGAACAAAATCAACCACAACAAGAAGCGCTGACGCCGGAGCAACAGCGTGAAAGGTCTATTCAATGGCAACGTAGCTGTGTGCAGGCTGCGCAGAAGCACCTTGCAGACAAAGGAATATTGCCTGAAAGTATCATAGAAAAAGAATGCCGCTATATAGAACCTTTAGTGGCACTTTGGAAAATAAAGGGCCAAAATGGAAAACGGTACTGGGTCATTACCGGAAACCTACCCACTGATCATATTGAGTCCTCAGCAGCTGCAACACCAAGGGATGCGCTGCGCTCTTTCTCATTTCATTGGCAGCTCAAAGCCGATGAAATTATGGCCACTAAGCCGGTAGAAAAGACCCAAGCTCAATTTGCAAATTTATTGATTAACCGAGCGCATGGTTTATACGACTTATTTGCTAAAGAAGAGCTCTGGGCTAGTGAAGCATAGTAAACGGCTCTGTTTTTAAAGCTTGGATAGGGCATTTCAAGCGCTGTCTTGGAATGCCTGCTTCCATAAAAACGTGCCCGTGCTCTGAAAACCCAGATTGTAAGAATTCCGGTACTTCATCTAGAATGCACTGGATATAAATATTTTCCAGCCCCTTATCTTTTGCGATATCAACGAGCCCACTAATAAGGGAAGAGTAGGCCTCTCTGTTACGGTGTGATTTGAATATGGCGATCCGACTAAGCAAACCGTCCTGACATAACCGCCCAGTGCCGACGGCACCATCGTGGTCATCAATGATAATTAAATGCTCGGCGGTAATATCTTGTTGGTCAAACTCTACGTCTTTTGGGATATGAAGCTCGCAAACAAATACCCGCTCTCGTATTGCTTTGAGCTCAACTTTTTGGCCTGCCAATTTACTCGACTAATTCTATAACTCATACTGCCCTCGATATACAGATTACACCTGCATTCCCTGTTCATGACAAGTTAGAGCAGACAAGCCTCTATAAGTGCAGAGACTTGCAGTATGTTATTGTTATTGTGAACGCGACTATCTTGTTCTAACAGGCGTTACTCCCAGCTATCGTCGTCGTCAGTTTCTTCTGGATCACTGTCTTCAACGAAGTACGTCCCATCATTAAACAGTTTAGTTAACGTTTGTTTAAATTCCAAGCTATCTAAAGCAGGAATTATTGCCTTAAAGTCTATCGTCGTATGATCGGTCAATTGTTTAATTGCCTCTAAACAATGATGGCTCAACGTGTAGTTTTCACCATTTACGCTAAGCAAAACATGTGTCTCACAGATTTGATAAATTGCTCGCACGCCACCTGCGCGATAAATTATCGGGTTTTCTATTGCGATTTCATCAAGATCTTGTAACTCCAGTGGTGGATCGAGGGGGGCTAAGTCCATTTCATGCTTTGGCTCGCTTAGCGTTTTTCCAAGCCAACTACTATAAAGTTTATCGTCTTTCATTAAATCGTGAAGCATAGTGTGGATCTGCTGTTTGTCTGAGGCTGCTACTTCACCTATGGATGCTCGGGGGGATAGATCAGGATCACTGAATCTTTTCTTGCCTGCTTCCATATCAATAATGTGATCCGCGAAGCTAGAAAGTAAGTCTTTTTGATCTGGGGCTCTAAAACCGACAGAGTAATTTAAGGCGTTTTCGACAGCATAGCCCTCATGGGGACAAGCTGGTGGTATGTATAAAATATCCCCAGGTTCGAGTACCGCATCTATGACTGCATTGAACTGTTCAACTTGAAGTAGGCTTTTGTTTTGAGCGAACTGTTTTAAACTATCGTCACGAAGGCCAACTCGCCAATGGCGTTTTCCTTGTCCTTGAATAATAAAGACATCATATTGGTCTAAATGCGGTCCTACGCCGCCTCCTGGTGTGGAATAGCTGATCATTAAATCATCTATTCGCCAATTTGGAATAAATCTAAATGCTTCTACTAATTCCGCGGCTTGTGGATGCCAATGATCAACTGCTTGAACAAGCAGTGTACTGTTACTGTCAGTTAGTAACTCAAACTGTTCGAATGGACCGTGGTACGCTTCCCATTTGTCTTGGTGGTTAGTAACGATACGCGACTCTATACAGTCTTCTGTTGCGAGGCCGGCAAGTTCTTCCGGGGCAATTGGATCGATAAAATTCTGAAAACCTTGTTTGATCAATAGTGGTTTTTTTTGCCAATATTGCTCAAGAAATTGGCCGAATGTTAGATCATTTATTTGCAGTTGATACATGAGGGGATCCCTGAGATAAAAAAAGCGAAAGAGGCAGACTCTTTCGCTTATCTTATACCAATTCACAGCGGATTAAATCTACATTTGAGACTAAATAGTGCTGAACTGGTGTTAAAACAGAGTGATTTTACACTTAGTTTAGTTCATCAATAAACGCTTCAGCACGACCGATGTAGTTCGCTGGCGTCATTTCTTTCATCTGTGATTTTACTTCATCAGGCAACGCTAGGTTATCAATAAAATCAGCCATGATTTCTTGGTTGACACGCTTACCGCGAGTAAGATCCTTTAGCTTTTCATATGGTTTTTCAATACCGTACTTACGCATCACTGTTTGGATAGGCTCAGCTAAAAGCTCCCAGTTGTCATCAAGCTCTGCCAGTAAACGCTCTGCATTTACTTCTAACTTACTAACACCTTTAAGCGTTGCTTGGTAGGCTATCAGCGCATAACCCATACCAACGCCTAAATTACGTAATACTGTAGAGTCCGTCAGGTCACGTTGCCAGCGTGATACAGGCAGCTTTTGTGCTAGGTGAGCGAAAATAGCGTTAGCAATGCCAAGGTTACCTTCGGAGTTTTCAAAGTCGATAGGGTTAACTTTGTGTGGCATTGTTGATGAACCAATTTCGCCTGCAATCGTTTTTTGCTTGAAATGATTGAGCGCAATATAACCCCAAACGTCACGATCAAAGTCGATTAATATGGTGTTGAAGCGAGCGATAGCATCAAACAGTTCAGCAATGTAATCATGCGGTTCGATTTGAGTAGTGAACGGGTTCCACGTCAGGCCTAAACTTGAGACAAACCGTTCGCTGTGAGCATGCCAGTCGTAATCTGGGTATGCACTTAAATGCGCATTATAGTTGCCAACTGCACCATTAATTTTACCTAGTAACTGTACATTTGCGATCTGCTGGCGTTGGCGCTGAAGGCGAACATAAACATTTGCAAACTCTTTGCCCATGGTTGATGGCGAAGCCGGTTGGCCGTGAGTACGAGTCATCATTGGGATAGATTTGTATTCTACAGCTTTTTCTTTAATCGCAGCGAGTAACTCATCGCAATAAGGCAGTAGCACGTTGTCGCGGGCTTCTGTAAGCATCAAACCGTGTGACAGGTTGTTGATGTCCTCAGAGGTACAGGCAAAATGAATAAACTCATTAACAGCATGTAGCTCGGCATTATCCGCTACTTTTTCTTTAAGAAGGTATTCTACAGCTTTAACGTCGTGGTTGGTGGTGCGTTCAATCTCTTTGACACGTGCAGCATCTGCTTCGCTGAAGTTTTCAACAATGCTATCTAGAAGTGCATTTGCTTCATCGCTGAAAGCTGGTACTTCGGTGATGGCGTCGCTGCTCGCTAATGCTTGTAACCAACGAACTTCTACGATGACGCGATACTTTATCAAGCCAAATTCACTGAAGATACTTCTCAGTTCTTTAGTCTTGCTACCATAGCGACCATCCACAGGAGAGATAGCGGTTAACGCTGAAAGCTCCATAATAACTCCTAACTGTTTGTTTTGAACGATACTTTTAGAGTGGCTTTGGCGCCACTACGAATTTACAAATAACTCTTTGCCGCGCTGATGATTTTTTTCTTCGCAAAGAAGAAGTGACGACGTTTTCCACCGAGTTGACGCCACAATACAGCACTGCGGATCCCTGCAAGCAGTAATGCTCGGATTTTTTGTTGCGTAGCAGGTTGTTTTAATAGCTCAGGCTTGCCAAATACTTGGATTTTAGGGCCTAAGGGGCTGATAACTTGTCCGTATATATCGGCAAGGGAAGCAATGATTTGACTTTCATAGATGTCAAAGTGTAGAAGTTGACGCTCTACCTGTTCAATTTTTTGTGCCAATAAGTTGAGTGATTTACTGTCGTTTGTTAACACTCTCTCCAGTTGCATCATCGCGCCAACGTATTTAACCATTTCAACGTCTTTCTCACCGCCCGCAGAAAGTTGCTCAACCAGTGTTTTACATCCAGCTTTAATTGCAAATTTATCTGGATAAACATCTTCAGGTCGCTCGGGGGCGGTATTAATAATGCTCTTTAGAAAGCCTTCTACTTCGTTATCATTAAATGTCCCGTAGCGGGCACATTTTTGTACCAGTTTACTGATTTGGCACATCGCGGCCAAAGGCATTACAGATTGATTTTGCATTACTTAATTACCGATTCAATGATCCCGCCACCAAGGCATACGTCATCGGCATAGAATACTGCCGATTGTCCTGGTGTAACCGCTTTTTGTGGCTCATCAAATAGCACGCGAGCCATGCCGTCTTGACCGACTAAAAGCGTACATGGAATATCGGTTTGTCGATATCGTGTTTTTACGGTGCAACGTGTCGTACCTTGGGGACCTACTCGGTCAACCCAGTGTAGTTGATTAGCATTTAAACCGTTACTGAATAGGCGAGGGTGATTCTTTCCTTGACCTACAACCAGAACATTTCTTTCAATGTCCTTGTCTACTACATACCAAGGTTCACCATTGCCTTCTTTTGAACCGCCAATTAATAAGCCTTTGCGCTGACCGAGCGTGTGGTACATCAAGCCTTCGTGTTCACCAACATGATTACCTTCACAATCCTCAATCACACCAGGTTGCGCTGGTAAAAACTTCGCAAGAAAGTCTTTAAATTTGCGTTCACCAATAAAACAAATACCGGTTGAGTCTTTTTTATCATGTGTGATTAAGCCTTGTTCTTCCGCAATTTTGCGCACTTCTGGTTTAGCGATTTCACCTACAGGGAAAAGCGTTTGCGCAATATGCTCATGACTTAGCGTGTAAAGAAAATAGCTTTGGTCTTTGTTCTCGTCTTCCCCACGCAACATAGCGAATTTACCATCGCGCTCGGCTCGTCGAACGTAATGTCCTGTCGCAATATAGTCAGCGCCAAGTGCTTCAGCAGCAAATTGTAAAAATGCTTTAAATTTGATTTCTTTATTACACATGATGTCTGGGTTTGGCGTACGACCCGCCTTGTATTCTTCAAGGAAGTGTTCGAACACATTATCCCAGTACTCGGCGGCAAAGTTGACGGTGTGTAGTTCAATGCCTAGCTTGTCACAAACTGCCTGAGCATCTTTTAGATCTTCAGCTGCAGCACAATACTCATCATTGTCATCTTCTTCCCAGTTTTTCATAAACAGGCCTTCGACCTGGTATCCTTGCTGTTTTAAAAGGTAGGCAGATACGGAAGAATCAACACCGCCGGACATTCCGACGATAACTTTAATGTGACTATTATCGCTCATAATTTTGCTATTAATCTTAATGCTCAGTAAGAAAGCGCTTATTATACTTAAATCTCTTCAAATTGCACGTCTGTGAAGTGCCCGTGGTAGGTGTTAAAGCACTATATGCAATGTGCTAAACCACCTTGTATTCACCATTTTTTAAATTGCCCAAGCTGTATGATCCGATTTGGGCACGGATCAGTCTGAGCGTCGGATGGCCTATGTGTGCAGTCATCCTTCGCACTTGGCGATTACGGCCCTCTGTGATTGAGATTGACAGCCACGTAGTGGGGATATTCTTACGCTCACGAATAGGCGGGTTTCTTGGCCAGATATCAGGTTCAGTTATTACCTCTACTTTTGCAGGCAAGGTTGGCCCGTCTTTTAATTCCACTCCATTTCTCAAGGCATCAAGGTTATCATTGGAGGGGATGCCTTCGACTTGAACCCAATATGTTTTATAGGTCGATTTCTTAGGTGCGGTCAGTTTATTTTGTAACTTACCGCAGTTAGTGAGTAATAATAACCCTTCGCTGTCTCGGTCTAAGCGACCTGCAGCATAAACATCTTTAATATCAATAAAGTCGGCTAGGGTTTTACGGTTTTGATCGTCAGTGAATTGACACAATACATCAAAAGGTTTGTTAAACAATACTACTTTGACTTGCTCTGGCGGCAGTGTTGGCTTTAACGGCCTTTGGTTAACCGGGGGCTTTCGTGATCTAGACCGTTGAAGAAAAGGGGGCTTTTTTCTTTGCGGTGCTCTGGAGTTTGATTTGCTGGCTCTATTACTTGTGCTCATCGCCATATTCCTAGTTTTCACGAAAAGCAGTATATTAACGCAATTGAGCAAATGTGTCGCCCAAAAGCAAAAAAGCGGCCTTTTGGCCGCCTTTAGTGGTTTAACTAAACATTAAAGTGAAGCTAAAATATCGTTGAGTACAGATGACGGACGCATTGCTGCAAATGCTTTGTCGTCCTCTGGCTGGTAATATCCGCCAACATCCATTGACACACCTTGAACTTCGTTCAATGCTGCAACAATTTCGCTTTCTTTAGCAGTCAGCTCGCCAGCTATATTTTCAAATTTGGCTTTAAGCTCAGTATCTTGGTCTTGCGCTGCAAGTTCCTGCGCCCAGTACATTGCCAGATAGAAGTGGCTACCACGGTTATCCAGCTCTTTCACTTTACGTGAAGGAGACTTGTTCTCGTCAAGGAATTTAGCTGTTGCTGCATCCAAAGTATCAGCTAAAACTTGCGCCTTAGCATTACCTGTTGTTTGACTTAAGTGCTCAAAAGAAGCCGCAGTTGCTAGGAACTCACCTAAAGAATCCCAGCGTAAGTGGTTTTCTTTTTCGAATTGTTGAACATGCTTAGGTGCAGAACCACCGGCCCCCGTTTCGAATAAACCGCCGCCATTCATTAGTGGTACGATAGATAGCATTTTTGCACTTGTACCAAGCTCAAGAATAGGGAAAAGATCTGTTAGGTAGTCACGTAGCACGTTACCTGTTACAGAAATCGTGTCTTCTCCTTTTTTCATACGCTCAAGGGAGAAAAGAGTCGCATCGACAGGTGCTTTGATCAAGATCTCAAGACCATTTGTGTCATGCTCTGGAAGATACGCATTGACCTTTTTGATTAGCTCTGCATCGTGTGCACGGTTTTCATTTAACCAAAATACAGCAGGTGTATTGGTTGCACGAGCGCGATTCACGGCAAGTTTAACCCAGTCTTTAATTGGTGCGTCTTTGACCTGACACATACGCCAGATGTCACCTTCTTCAACAGTGTGCTCAAGTAATGTATTACCAGCTGTATCAACGACACGAATTGTACCCGCAGAAGGCGCTTCAAAGGTTTTGTCGTGTGAGCCGTATTCTTCTGCTTTTTGAGCCATTAGGCCAACGTTTGGAATCGTGCCCATAGTGCGAGGATCAAAAGCACCATGCTCTTTACAGAAGTCGATAGTCGCACTGTAAACGCCTGAGTAACAGCGATCAGGAATTACAAAAGCGGTGTCTTGTTGTTTACCTTCAGCATTCCACATTTGACCACTAGAGCGAATAGCTGCAGGCATCGACGCGTCAATGATGACATCACTTGGAACATGCAGGTTAGTAATACCACGGTCAGAGTCAACCATCGCGATATCAGGCGCAGTTTCATATACTGCGTTCAGATCTGCTTCAATCTCTTGGCGCTTTGCGTCATCAAGAGAGTCAATTTTAGCGTAAACGTCGCCAATACCATTGCTAGCGTCAACGCCGATTTCAGCAAATGTCGCTGCATGCTTTTCAAATACGTCTTTATAGAAAACCTTAACAGCATGACCAAAGATAATTGGATCAGATACCTTCATCATCGTCGCTTTCATGTGCAGCGAGAACAATACACCTTTATCTTTTGCTTCTTGTACTTGTGCCGCAAGAAATTCGCGTAGTGCACTGGCACTCATACGTGAAGCATCAATAATTTCACCTGCAAGAAGTGGAGTGCTTTGCTTTAATATGGTTACCTCGCCATTGGCCGCTACGTGCTCAATACGCACATCTGTTGCTTCGTTAACAGTTACAGATTGCTCAGAACCAAAAAAATCACCGTCAGTCATTGAAGCTACATAAGATTGTGAGTCTTTTGACCAAGCACCCATCGAATGTGGGTTTTTACGCGCATAACCTTTTACAGAAGTAGGAGCACGGCGGTCAGAGTTACCTTCACGAAGTACAGGGTTTACAGCACTGCCTTTAATTTTATCGTAACGCGCCTTAATGTCTTTTTCTTCGTCCGTTTTAGGCTCTGAAGGGTAGTCAGGTAACGCGTAGCCTTTTGCCTGCAATTCTTTGATTGCAGCACGAAGCTGTGGAATAGACGCACTGATGTTTGGTAATTTGATGATGTTTGCTTCAGGCGTCTTTGCAAGTTCGCCTAATTCCGCTAGCGCATCACCAATGCGTTGTTCTTCTTTTAAATATTCAGGGAAAGTTGCAATGATGCGTCCTGCTAGAGAAATATCGCGAGTTTCTACTTCGATATTTGCAGGCTTGGTGAATGCTTGGATGATTGGCAGGAGCGAATAAGTGGCTAGTGCTGGTGCTTCATCTGTTTTGGTGTAGATAATTTTCGATGTCATCATCATTCCTAGATAGTTGTGGGCTTGCGCCGTTCAACAATTGCTATTAGGACTAAGCAACGCGATTTCTAAGCTTCTAACCTATTTACCAACCGGTAAATTGAAAACAAAAACAATTATAGATATAGAGGCTTTAGTAACTGCCCACACAACTGTGAGCTAGTTAGCGTTACGTTAGCAGGTTTGTTAGATATTGTTACTTGCCTCAGTTTTTAGAGTAAGGCTTTACACTTTAAATAAGAATATCTAACCAACCTTTATTGCGCTTTGCAACCGTGCTTTAGTCTAACAATGTTTGCATATGGGGGCTAATTATTAAATTTAAAGTATAAAAGTGAAAAGTTATAACAATTAGGACAAAAGTGAATGCGTATTAGCATGAAGTGAAGAAAGATTAGTTAAAATTTGGGGGGAATAAGCGAGCACGAATGTAACCCGCTTTAGCCAAAAACTACCACGTCTTACACAACATCTTCCGTAATAGGAGAAATGTTGGTAGCGTGAAGCCCTTTAGGGCCTTCTTGTAGCTCGAATGATACATCCTGACCAGCTTTAAGCGTCTTGTATCCATCCATTACAATCGTTGAGTAATGCGCAAAGATATCTTCGTCACTGCCGTCTTCTACGATGAAACCAAACCCTTTGGCGTTGTTGAACCATTTGACTTTTCCGCAAGCCATACTTCTACATCCTTCTATAAGTTGACTAAATTAAAGTTAATCTACTCTTTTAATTTTGCTAAACTGCCCATAGATTAGACAGTCATGTAAGACTGTAGTTTATATGAGCAAGCAGTCAAGTTTTTTGCTCTTTTTTTTAACATTTTATTTATTTCTCAATTCTATTTGCTTGAGTATATAAGACAAGACTATATTTAATTATGAGTGGGACAAAAGATTCGGGTGTATTGGACGCCGTTCGTGAAGAGCAGAAGCAGCAGCTTCAGCCACCACGAAAATATAAAGTGATTTTAAACAATGATGATTACACACCCATGGATTTTGTTGTCGAGGTATTGACGACATTCTTCAATATGGATAGCGAGAGAGCAACTGAGGTGATGCTTGAAGTGCATCACAAGGGAAAAGCGGTATGTGGAGTGTACCCTGCTGATATTGCCAATACAAAGGCTGAGCAGGTAAACCGATATGCTCGTGACAATGAGCATCCGCTGCTCTGTAGTTGTGAGCAGGAATGACCTATAAATTTCTTGTTGGGGGTTGCCAATGCTAAACAAAGACTTAGAACTTACTCTTAACGCCGCGTTTCGCGAGGCTCGTTCTCGTCGTCATGAATTTATGACGGTCGAGCACTTATTACTTGCATTGATCGATAACCCTTCTGCTAGTGAAGCGCTAGATGCTTGCGGTGTCGATATGACTAGCCTGAAGCGTGAGCTATCAGAGTTTATTGATGAAACGACACCTGTTATTCCTGATTTAGAGGAAGACAGAGAAACTCAACCGACACTTGGCTTCCAACGTGTCCTTCAACGTGCCGTATTCCACGTTCAATCTTCAGGCCGCTCTGAAGTGACAGGAGTAAATGTACTCGTCGCTATTTTTTCCGAACAGGAAAGTCAGGCAGTCTATTTACTTAAAAAATCGGACGTTAGCCGCTTAGACATCGTGAATTTTATCAGCCATGGTATCTCAAAGATTGAGGACGATGGAGAACAAGAAGATCACGAAGAGATGCAAGATGATAGCGGTGAAATGCAGCAGGAAGAAAAAACCAAACTGGAAAACTTTACCTCTAACCTTAACGTTCAAGCTGAATCGGGGCGAATAGACCCGCTTGTTGGGCGTGACGAGGAGGTTGAGCGCACGGTTCAAGTCCTGTGTCGTCGTAAGAAAAATAACCCATTATTGGTGGGAGAAGCTGGTGTCGGTAAAACGGCAATTGCTGAAGGACTTGCGTATCGTATCGTAAATAATCAGGTACCTGATGTAATATCGGATGCCGTAGTTTACTCATTGGACATGGGGGCACTTCTAGCCGGAACGAAATATCGTGGAGACTTTGAAAAGCGCTTTAAAGCCTTGCTTAAAGAGCTTCAAGCTAAACCTCACGCTATCCTCTTTATTGACGAAATTCACACTATCATTGGTGCAGGAGCCGCATCTGGTGGTGTAATGGACGCGTCTAATCTAATTAAACCACTGTTATCCAGTGGGCAACTAAGATGTATGGGTTCAACTACCTACTCTGAGTTTAAAAACATTTTTGAGAAAGACCGAGCGCTTGTTCGTCGTTTCCAAAAAATTGATGTTGTTGAGCCTAGTGTAGAAGATACCACCAAGATACTTAACGGGTTGAAAGAACGTTATGAGGAGCATCATGGTATTCGTTATACTCAAAAAGCATTGAAGGCTGCGGCTGAGCTTAGTGCAAAGTATATTAACGAACGTCATTTACCTGACAAAGCAATTGACGTCATCGATGAAGCTGGAGCAAACCAAAGGTTACAGCCTTCATCAAAACGCAAAAAAACAATCAGTGTTGCTGATATAGAAGCAATTGTATCCAAGATGGCTCGTATCCCTCAACAAAGCGTATCGTCAAGCGATAAAGAAACGTTGAAAAACCTAGACCGCAATTTAAAAATGTTGGTATTTGGCCAAGACGAATCTATTGATGCGTTAACGTCAGCAATCCGGTTGTCTCGCTCAGGTCTGGCTAATGAAGACAAGCCGGTTGGCTCGTTTTTGTTTGCAGGGCCTACGGGAGTGGGTAAAACTGAAGTGACCAAACAACTTGCTAAGTGTATGGGCATCGAGTTTATACGCTTTGATATGTCAGAATATGCAGAGCGTCATGCCGTGAGCCGATTAATCGGTGCTCCTCCTGGATATGTTGGGTTTGAGCAAGGTGGGTTATTGACCGAAGCTGCCATAAAGCACCCTCATGCAGTCGTATTACTTGACGAAATTGAGAAAGCTCACCCTGATATCTACAATATTCTGTTGCAGGTTATGGACCATGGTACTTTGACCGATAACAACGGTCGCAAAGCAGACTTTAGAAATGTTGTACTGGTGATGACGACAAATGCCGGTGTTCAAGAGACGGTTCGTCAATCAATTGGATTCCAGCAGCAAGATTACTCTCATGATGCGATGGTAGAAATCAATAAAGTGTTCACGCCAGAGTTTAGAAACCGGTTGGATAACATCATTTGGTTTAATCACCTTGAGAAAGAGGTTATTTTGCAAGTGGTTGATAAGTTTATCGTCGAACTACAAGCTCAGCTTGATAAAAAGTCAGTTAACCTAGAGTTGACAACACAAGCGAGAGATTGGTTAGGAGATCTTGGCTATGACAAAGCCATGGGGGCTCGTCCGATGGCAAGAGTTATTCAAGATAACTTGAAAAAGCCACTTGCGAACGAAATATTGTTCGGCCATTTGTCTGATGGTGGTACTGTGAAAGTAACTGTGAAGGACAATAAACTGTCTTTTGAGTATCAAACTGAAGCCGTGTCGGCATAAGTAGTATTAGGTTACCTTCTCTATAGTGCTCATAAAAACCCAGCATAGCTGGGTTTTTTGTTGTCATAATGATATTCCGAATCCCTAAGACCATTGCGCATTTAGAGCTACTAAGCCTAGCCACTAAATAGTCATCAGGTAAGCTCAATGCAAGTCGTTCGTGTGTACTAATGATATGAATGAACTTGGCTATACCTAAATAACATCAACAGAATTTGAAGTTTCTTGGGTATCAGCGAGTTTACGGCTTCAGCTTAGTACAAATCTACACACGCAGATTAACGAGTGGGGAAGACCATGATGCTGCTTTTGATGGGGAAGTGACAATGGAAGTAGGCGCTTCAGACGACAAAAAACCCAGAAAAACTGGGCTTTTTGTTACCATCGAGCTTAATTTACGATGTCATCATCAGATAAGCTCAATGTAAGTCGTTCGTGTGTACTAATGATATGAATGAACTTGGCTATACCTAAATAACATCAACAGGATTTGAAGTTTCTTGGGTATCAGCGAGTTTACGGCTTCAGCTTAGTACAAATCTACACACGCAGATTAACGAGCACGGAAGACAATACGTCCTTTTGTTAGGTCGTAAGGCGTCATTTCAACAGTAACTTTGTCACCTGTTAAAATACGGATGTAGTTTTTGCGCATTTTTCCAGAAATATGTGCAACAACCACGTGACCATTTTCTAGTTCAACACGGAACATTGTGTTTGGTAGCGTATCAAGGACAGTGCCTTGCATTTCAATTACGTCTTCTTTCGCCATGTGTAGCGTATCACCTCTTGGTTAAATTAAACGATGCAGATTTTGCCCAAAAGCGGGGAATAAGTAAAGTTACAAGACAATTTTTTGTTAATTTGTTCTTGTTTTAAGCCAGTACACTTCAATTTTCTGCTTGGATGCTACTACACAAAGCAACAATATGGATGAGTGGTAGCGATAAGGTGTGGATTCTACCACAACTATTTCGACTAGTAACGAGTGAATATTAGACTCTTTACGCTTTGGCTTACGTTTTTTGGCTATGATACGTTGAACAGCAGGCTTAAATGTATTGCAATACATAGTAAGGTATTAAGGTTCAATATCTAACCAAATATCTTTCACGAGTTTTTGAGCAGGCAAAAACTGTGTTTTATAACGCATTTTTTTACACTCATCAATTTGGTAACCCAAATACAGATAGGGCTTCCCCTGTTTTGCCGCCTGTTCAATTTGAGCCATAATCATAATCGATCCAATACTTAGTGATTCATAATCAGGGTCGAAAAACGTGTAAATGGCCGATAACGAATTAGGCATTGAGTCAGTGACTGCAACAGCGATAAGTTTATCGTGATGCCATAGCTCAACGAAAACAATATTCATCCACCTGCAAAACAAAAAACTCTCGTATTGTAAATGATTAGGAGGATACATTGAGCCGTCACTATGCCTCAGTGTAATGTACTTTTCATATAGTGGGTAGTATTCGGGGCGCTCTTGGTGACTTATAACAATCTGATAGTCTTGGTTAAGCTTTTTACGTTTACGGCGTTGAGACTTACTGGCTGTAAACTTCGCAGTTAACACTCTAACAGACTGACAAGCGGAGCATGAAGGGCAGTGAGGTCGATAAATTTGATCGCCACTGCGACGAAATCCCAACGCAAGTAGCTGTTCAAACCTATCTGGGCTGTAACAATTTGGGTCGAGAATAACCAGTAACTGTTCCTTCTGTTCAGGTAAATAACTACAACTAAATTGTTGGCTTAGTCCAATTTTAGAGGGAAAGTGTTCATTCATAGATAGCTTTCAGCTCCTGAGGCTGCCACATAGATGATGGGACCTGAAATTGTCCCGCCAATTTAAGTCTAGTCAAAAACTCAGGCCTTGGTATAACTTTTAACCCTAAACTTGTCAGATAAGGGTTTTCTAATTGGCAATCAATAAATGAAGCCTTATGCGCCTTTAGCCAATTAACCAGTGCCCACATCGCCATTTTTGATGTGTTGGGAACGGTATGAAACATAGATTCACCACAAAAAACACCAGACTGCATGATCCCGTATAAACCACCGACTAGCTTTTCCTCATGCCAGACTTCAACGCTGTGTGCGATCCCTTGAATGTGGGCTTGTTGATACGCAGATAGCATGGCATTGGTGATCCAAGTACCTTCAGCAGCCATTCTTTGATCACGGCATGCTTCTATCACTTGATTAAAGGCGGTATTGACTGTAACGGTCGGCTTCAATTTTCGCTGGGCTTTTTTTAATGTTTTACCACAATGAAACTCGTCAAGCTCGAGAATACCACGCTCACTTGGCGTCCACCACATAATAGGTTCTCCCTCGTTAAACCAAGGAAATACGCCATTCGCATAGGCTTGTTTTAATCGCTCAACGCGTAGACACCCACCAACTGCTAACAGTCCGTCAGGTTCTAATAAAGCGTAATGATTGGGTGGAAATCTGAAGTCATTTTTAGACAGGTGAAATAGCTGTTGGACCATCAAGCAAACTACGAATTTGTTATTTACGACAATATAGCAAATTAACCTGAGCTTCGGATAATTAATGCCTTTCTAGCAGCCAGTTTTAGCGCTAACTGCGTTGAATTCACATCCAATAGCCAGATATTGGTACGTAAATTAACCTTGTTATCCCCAAAACTGTCTGGCTAGAGAAGGGATAACTTCATGTGGTCTTGAAAACAATGAGTCAGCTCATTCCTTATCCAAACCTCAGGTTAATTAAGATGAGGATAACAGGGGGCCGTGAACACAGACCCCTACTTTTTTACGAACAGAAAAGACTACTTTTGGCTATCAAGAAAGCGCTCTGCGTCTAACGCTGCCATACAACCTGTGCCTGCAGAGGTAATAGCTTGGCGATAGATGTGGTCAGAAACGTCACCGGCAGCAAATACTCCCTCAACACTAGTTTGAGTTGCATTACCATTTAGACCAGACTGAACCACCAAGTAGCCATCTTTCATTTCTAACTGGCCTTCAAACATATCTGTGTTTGGTTTATGACCGATAGCGATAAACACGCCTGCAAGGTCAAGCTGCTCAGTTGCATCAGAATCAGTATCCTTAATGCGGATACCTGTTACACCCATTTCATCACCTAATACTTCATCTAGTGTACGGTTTAGGTGAAGCACAACATTACCGTTCGCTGCTTTATCCATTAGGCGATCGGCAAGAATCTTCTCACTGCGAAATGAGTCGCGACGGTGAATAACATGTACTTCTTCCGCGATATTTGAGAGGTAAAGCGCCTCTTCAACTGCAGTGTTACCACCACCTACCACTGCCACTTTTTGGCCTCTGTAGAAGAAACCGTCGCAGGTAGCACAAGCTGATACACCACGACCTTGGAATGCGGTTTCTGATTCAAGTCCTAAGTACTTAGCTGATGCGCCAGTCGCGATAATAAGCGCATCACAGGTATACGTACCTTGGTCTCCTGTTAGCGTGAACGGACGCTTTGTGACATCAACCTTATTGATATGGTCGAAAATGATCTCAGTTTCGAAACGCTCCGCATGCTCTTTCATACGATCCATTAACGCAGGACCCGTCAAGCCGTGTGCATCACCAGGCCAGTTTTCAACTTCGGTTGTGGTTGTCAGCTGACCACCTTGCTGCATACCAGTAATTAGCACTGGGTTTAAATTAGCTCGTGCAGCATAAACTGCCGCTGTATAGCCTGCAGGGCCTGAACCTAAAATCAACAGTTTGCAGTGTTTTGCGTCGCTCATGTAATTTTCCTAACTATATATTCTAAAAATTGCGATAAAGCAGAAGTTTGTTCGATTCTATGTAATTCAATAGCGAAGTAAATAAAAAACAGCAAACAGATTTGAAAGAAATTGGCAACTTGTCAAAAAATTTGTACTGTGTTGTTTTTAAATCGTCTATTGAGTAGACAGATTTAACTAAAGCAAACAAAAAAACATCTCTATTTCATGACCTCTGGAGGTTTTTTTGATATGTTTTAGAGAATTTTGTTTTGCTATCACGAGTTGATAGTCTAATTGAAAAGGTACATATGGCATTTTGGCAAAATACCCCAGGCTTTGGGCTAAGTGCGCAAGATTGTGAGGTGCTAACTGATGCTAAACAATATCATCAGACACTCTTAAAATTAATTTCACAGGCAAAGACGCGCATCTACATAACAGCACTCTATCTTCAGGATGATGAAGCGGGCCGGGAAGTGCTACATGCGTTGCATCAGGCCGCACAACAAAATCCAGCTTTAGATGTCAAAGTTTTGGTTGATTTTCATCGAGCCCAGCGTGGTCTAATCGGAGCTGAAAAGTCAGAAGGCAATGCCAAACTATATTGCGATTTGAAAGCGCAGTTGGGCACGCAAGTTGAAGTTTATGGTGTGCCTGTAAAAGCAAAAGAGCTATTTGGTGTGTTGCACCTTAAAGGCTTTGTTTTAGATGATACCGTTTTGTATAGCGGTGCAAGTTTGAACAATGTTTACTTGCATCAAGACGATAAATATCGACTTGATCGTTACTTCTTAATTCAACATCCTGAGTTGGCTGATAGCTTTTGTGATTTTACGGATAAAGTACTGATTGCCTCGGATGCGGTACCAAGATTGGATATTAGACCTCTACCGACGCTGCTTGATATTCGAACTGAGCAAAAGCGATTGATGAAGCTGCTTAAAAAAGCCAGTTACGATGTCTCTAAAGCAATAAGTTGGAGCGGGTTAACTGTGAGGCCTTTTTTGGGTTTTGGCCGCAGAACAAATAAACTAAACCGTTTAATCAAAGCGTTATTTGACACCACAGAGCAAGAGTTGGTGCTGTACACGCCATATTTTAACTTTCCTGCGCCTTTACTGCGCTCATTAAGACGTTTGTTAAAAACAGGTAAAAAGGTAACGATTGTTGTGGGTGACAAGACCGCAAATGATTTTTACATTAGCCCTGATCAGCCATTTAACCGTATTGCCGCATTGCCATATTTATACGAGACGATTTTGTATAAGTTCGTAAAATCGCAGCGTCGTTATATCAATTCAGGCTTGCTTGATGTTTACCTTTGGCAAGACGGTAATAATTCATTCCACCTAAAAGGTGTAAGCAGAGATGGCAATACGCATTTAATGAGTGGCCATAACCTCAACCCGCGAGCATGGGGGCTAGATATTGAAAACGGTATTTTAATTGAAGACCCTGAGCAGGCAATTCTTCCTCAGATCGAGCTAGAAAAGCAAGCAGTTCTGCAACATTGTCGACGTCTCAATGGTCATGAGGATCTAGAAACGATAGCAGACTACCCAGCGCCCGTTAAAAAGTTATTAGGGCAAGCGAAGCGGGTGAAGGTAGACTTTATTATTAAGCGTTTTATTTGATTAGTTTTTAGTTATATCACATTACAGTTTGCATAAATAAAAAGGGACGGTTGTCCCTTTTTATTTACCAGTTTATTACTCTGTTACTGTTGCTTGTACGCGTCATTGTGCGAGCTTGCTGCGCGACCAGAAGGGTCTGCATTATGTTGAAATGACGAATCCCAAGCGAGGGCTTCAGGGGTTGAGCATGCAACTGATTTGCCATGTGGCACGCATTTGGCCGCAGCCTCTCCAGGAAAATGTGATTCAAAAATAGTACGATAATAGTAAGCTTCTTTGCTGTCAGGAGTATTAATTGGGTAACGGTAATGCGCGTTTTCCAGATCAGAATCACTTACCTGTTGAGCGACATAGTCTTTAAGCGAATCTATCCAACTGTATCCTACACCATCAGAGAATTGCTCTTTTTGACGCCAAAGCACCTCATTTGGCAAGTAGCCGTCGAAGGCTTCACGAATAATATGCTTCTCGATCCGTCCATCTTTACACATTTTATAGTCAGGGTTCGTACGCATTGCAATATCGATAAACTCTTTATCTAAGAATGGCACTCGTGCTTCTACGCCCCAAGCGGCCATTGATTTGTTTGCACGTAAACAGTCAAACATGTGGAGTTTAGAAACTTTACGGTTGAGTTCGTTGTGGAACTCCTCAGCGTTTGGCGCTTTATGGAAATATAAATAACCACCAAATAGCTCATCAGCACCTTCGCCTGACAGCACCATTTTAATACCCATAGCTTTGATATAGCGAGCCATTAGATACATAGGTGTAGAAGCCCGAATTGTGGTCACATCATACGTTTCAAGATGATAGACCACTTCTTTAAGGGCATCGATCCCTTGTTGTACAGTAAAGTGAATAGGGTGGTGTATCGTGCCGATTTTATCGGCTACCTTTTGTGCCGCGGCCAGATCGGGTGAGCCGGCTAAACCAATAGAGAAAGAATGGAGTTTTGGCCACCACGCATCAGAAGCGCCATCGTCTTCAATACGCTTTGCCGCAAACTGTTGTGTAATTGCTGAGATGACAGAAGAGTCAAGACCACCTGATAGCAGCACACCATATGGAACATCACACATAAGCTGACGTTTAACAGCTGCCTCCAATCCATTTTTAACCGCTTCAGGGCTAGCATCGTTGCTTTTAACTGCTTTAAAATCTTGCCAGTCTCGCTGATAATAAGGTCTAGCTCCCCCTTCTTTAGAATACCAGTAATGTCCGGGAGGAAACTCTTCGATTTGTGTACAAATTGGTGTGAGTGCCTTCATTTCACTTGCAACATAGAGGTTTCCACTCTGATCTCTTCCAGTGTACAGTGGAATAATACCAATGTGGTCGCGACCGATTAAAAAAGCATCTTTGGTCTCATCGTAAAGACAAAACGCAAAAATCCCATTTAGGTCGTCTAAAAACTCAGGCCCCTTTTGTTTGTATAGTGCCAAGATGACTTCACAATCGGACTCTGTTTGAAATTCAAATGGCACAGTGAGTGATGCTGCGAGTTCTTTATGGTTATAAATTTCACCATTGACCGCTAAAATATTGGTTTTTTCTGGGTTAAATAATGGCTGTGCGCCACTAGATACTCCAACAATTGCTAAGCGCTCGTGAACCAATATTGCTTTTTCACTTGAATAAACACCAGACCAGTCAGGACCGCGGTGTCGGAGCTTCTTGGACATCTCAATCGCTTGTTCACGCAGCGCTAAGGGGTCGGTCTTGATATCAAGTACGCCAAAAATTGAACACATAATTCCTCATTCCTATTGATGTGTTGATTTTAATACCAATTATCTTAATTAAGTGGTCTATTTTGAGGCGAGAAAATCTTGTCGATAACTCCGCTACCGCGTCCTGCTATCGCTAAGGTACCTACATCCATATAGGCAAGGCAAAAATTTTGCTATTTAGTTGTTCTAAATAAAAATTTTTAACTCTGTTAGCGTCAGATTTATACCAATCTTCTTAATTAAGTGGTCTATTTTGAGGCGAGAAATTTTTAACGCTGTTAGCGTCAGATTTACCCCTTTAAATTGAGCAAGTATTAAGTCAAATTGGTATTACTCCTTCAAATTGAGCAAGTAATAAGTCAAATTGGTATAACAACAAGTTATTATTACCAATGCTGAAAAATCACATTGGGTTCTCTCTGTTCTATCAAAAATAAATTGATAAGTCACACAATGAAATAGGAAAAGTGTGAATTTTTTGTGATTTAAAATGGTGCAACATTGCACCATTTCGGGGTATTAAGTGTTAGTGTGTTGTGCCTGCAACAAGCTTTATATCTTGCTTCTGAGTGATAGCGCTAGTTATAAGTATTTTTATCCCTTTAACAAGTGTATCGATTTCCATACTAGGTGCACCTCTGTGGTGCGCAGCTTGAGATGGTAAATAAGGGATATGGACAAAGCCTCCTCGACAAGCCAATTCGTGAGTGCTTAAGTAATGCAATAATCCATACATAACATGATTGCACACGTATGTTCCGGCAGTGTGAGAAATGCTTGCAGGAACGCCCGCCTGTATCGCGCTCTTAAGCATGCTTTTAATAGGCAGTGTTGTAAAATAAGCATCTGGACCGTGTGTAACAACAGGGGTGTCTATGGGCTGATTACCTGCGTTATCAGCGATCCTTGCATCATTAATATTTATAGCGATGCGTTCGATAGAAATATCACAGCGACCACCAGCTTGCCCCAAGCAAATCACGACACTTGGATGATACTTATCAATCGCTTTGGTTAATGAGGCAATACTGGTATCGAACTCACAAGGGAGTTCTTTTGTGTGTATTATGTGCCCTTCAAGGGTTTCCCCCTCAAGTTGCTGTGCTAATTGCCATGAAGGATTGATTGACTCACCGTCAAAAGGGGTGAATCCGGTGACGAGGACACACGGCTTACTGTAACTGGACATTAAAAAACCACTCCATACATCAGGAAAATATTAATTATCAATAAAGTTATAGCAGTGGGTATTTGCACTTTAATGACTTGGTATTTATCTTTTAAATCTAGCAGTGCCGCTGGCACGATATTAAAGTTAGCAGCCATAGGGGTCATGAGTGTACCGCAATACCCTGAGTACATGCCAATTGCAACCAAAGGCGCAGGGGCTGCTCCGTGGCCTTGAATTAAAAAAGGTAAGGCAACGCCTGCTGTCATCACAGGAAATGCCGCGAACGCATTTCCCATTATCATAGTGAATAACGCCATACCCACGCAATACAGGGCAACCAGCATAAACCGGTTATCAGGGGAGATAAACAATGTAACTAAATCTTGAATCGCTGTGCCTGTATTTGCAACAATAAAGACACCGCCAAGCATAGCAAGCATTTGCGGCAGAATAGCAGCCCAGCCTATGGAGTCGACTAAACGGCGAGATTCAGACAGCGCTTGCAAAGGACTGCCCTTAGTAATTTTCCAACTTATCAATAATGCTACAGTACAAGCCAGTGTTAACGCTGAAAGTGTCACATGACTTTGGTCAAAAAAGTACAGCGTACCTAAGTGAAGATCATCAAGAATAATGGTGCAGATCACAGTAACAATTGGAATAATTACAGCTGGGATGAATAATTTGTTGCCAAAGCGTTTGGCATCTAGCGCCTTGACCTGCTCATCAGGTACGTCGTAGGTGCCCATTGAGACCATATTCATTCCCGCTAACAGGGCAATAACAATCACGCTCACACCAACCCATAAATAGGTGATTTGTTCACCAATTAAAGTGATAGAAACATCGCCAAACATAAAAACAGAGCCAAAAAGAAACCAAAACAGCGCAGTGCTTAAACGCTTTGGGTGGGCGCTATCTTGTAGGGTTTTTATCACCAAAAACATGACGATAAAACCGATGAGTAAATAAATATTGTTAATAGATAGGAGTGCTAGAGGCTCTGGCGCTTGCTCTACAGACTTCATAACGAGCCCTCCTCAAACATAGTGGTGCTATCGTCAGTAGCACTGGCTTGCTTAGTTTGCTGCTGGCAACGGGCGATTTCGGTACGAATTTTTGCCTCAAATCGCGCAAGGCGAAATAAGTGAACCACTAACGCGGCAATCGCAGTGGGAATTGCCCAAAGACCAATATGTAATGGCTCTATTCCGGCGATGCCATTTTCTTTTAAAAACGCGTCCATTAGCAATACGGCGCCAAAGGCGATAAAAATATCCTCGCCGAAGAATACGGCAATATTATCACAGGCTGCAGCATGGGCACCTATCATATCCTTAACGGCTTGTGGTAAGTCACCATACAGGTTTGCTGCTGCACCTACTGCCATAGGCGCAAGTAGAGGGCGTACAGTTTGTGCTTGACCAGCTAAATTAATCAGTCCAAGTGCTGCTGCACATTCACGTACAACAAAATAGATACTTAAGATCCGCGAAGTCGTGGCACCTTTGATACTGGCTACCCAAGTTTTAGCGCGTTGCTGAAGCCCATAGCGCTCAAGAATAGCAATGACGGGTAAAATAAGTAGGAAGCTTGCTAGTTGACGAGAGTTCATAAACTTTTCGCCAAATGTGGCTATTAAGGCGATAAAATCAATACCAACGGCAAATCCGGTCACTAAACCAGCGGCAGTGACAACCAACAGAGGGTTAAAACGCATTGCAAAGCCAAGAACAATGACTGCAATACCAGAAAGGGGAAGAAAGTTAATCTCATTCATATTATTATTCTTTTTTGTTGAGTGCTAACTTTAGCTGATTAAGGTGTGATTTTACTCTATGTCGCTGCTTGGCAGCATGAGTTGTAGACGTTGATTTTAGATGCAGACAATCACCGGCACTCAGTTGGCTGAGATGGCGCATATCTGCTTCTGTGATCACACCAATAATTGGATAACCACCTGTAGTCTGGCAATCATTCATTAAAATTATAGGCTCACCACTTGGAGGAAGCTGAATGACGCCTGGGTGAACGGCTTGTGTCGCAATGCTGTGATTATGTGTTAGTGCCTTGTGACTGCTGAGCCTGATACCCATACGATTACTGCTAGCATGCACTTTCCAGATGGTTTGGTTCAATATATCAAAGACGTGAGATGAGACTAGTTGTGCATGGGGGCCAGGAGTAAAATGAATGAGCTTTTCATAGCTCGGTTGCAATGCACCAAGAGCGGGTTTTGCCTGCGCTTGTTGATAATACAGTTTATCACCCACCTTTAATGCTCGACCATGCAGCCCACCAAAACCTGCCATGAGATCGGTGGAGTAGCTGCCAAGCTGCTGGTCAATATTAAGAAATCCACCTTCAACCAGCAGGTAAGCACGTACGCCATCTCTACTTTGCTTAAAGCTTAGTCTATCGCCAGCCTTGGCGCTGTAGCGCCAACATGGATATATATCTGTATCATTCAAGCAAGCATTAAGATCTGCGCCAGCAATAACAAAATTAGCCGGAGCGTGAAATATAAATTCGCATAACCCTATTGTGATCTCAATGGCCGCTGTATTTTCATGATTTGCTAGTAAAGCGTTAGCAAGACGTAGTGCTAGAGGGTCTAATACGCCAGCTTGACTAACGCCGAGGTGGCGCATTCCACACCTACCAAGATCTTGTACACTCGACAGTGGCCCTGGTTTAATAACTTCTAACATGACTTCTCCACAAAACGCACTGTATCACCAGGCTGAAACAAACACACTGATTCTGACTCTGCGTCAAATAATGTTGAGTCTGTTTGCCCCAACAGATGCCACCCGCCAGGTGAGCCACAAGGATATACAGCAGTGTAACTGTCTGCAATTGCGATGCTACCTTTGGGAACATGAGTTATAGGGGTTGATTTTCTGGGAAGGTGGAGTTGAGCTGGCAGACCCGAAAGATAAGCAAATCCGGGTAAAAACCCCATAAATTGCACTTGATAATCGACACTGGTGTGGAGGCGAATAAGTTGTTCATGCGTCAGTGCTAATCGGTTTGCTACATCGCCAAAGTCTTGACCAAATTCACCCCCATAATTCACGGAGATATGGTGCAGCTTGGACTCGAACGAATCCATCTCAAGGTCATTCCATTTTTCTACGATTACTTGTTGCCATTGCTTTATTTTTTCTGGGTTGATTAGATATGCCGTAATTGAAGACATCGCGGGAACGACATCAATAAAGGCATCGCTACTATCTAGCCATTTTTTTAATGCAAAAAGCTTTTGATTAAGCTTTGGTTGCGTCGTTATGTGGCAAGCCACATCAATTACAATCGCGCGCTCTCCCAATAGATAACAGCTGACATTGGTCATAGAAAACAAAGTATTACTTTAGTAAAAATTATGTTTCTTATAACACACCTTGTAATTTAAACGAAGCGATTACGTTTACTGAGTACTTTTCGATGAATAACCTGAACTAGGGGTGAGAAGTGAGTGAATTAGCTAGGATACCAAAGTGCAAAAGGCGTAATGCCGCTTTAGCCAGACTAATATAAGGCAAACTTATTCGCCAATAGCTAGTCTATTGGCAGTGAACTCTACGTGGTTAGAGATACAACTTTTCTAAAAAAGCTCTAATTATTAGTAAATTAGGATAAATAATAAAGCCGCGATATTCGCGGCTTTACTTTAGCTTAACTAGAAGTAAGGCTATTTATTATTAAGTAACCATTGGCTTAAAAGACGAACGCCATATCCAGTACCACCGGTTGGGATTTCATCTTTAGCTGAGCTTGATAATGCGTTTCCAGCAATATCAAGGTGAACCCATCTAGTATCACCAGCAAATTGCTGTAAGAAAGTAGCAGCAGTTGTGGCACCTGGGCCACCAGAGCCCACGTTTTGGAAGTCTGCAATGTCAGACTTTAGTTTTTCTTTGTAGCCAAGCGGTAAGCGCCATACGTTCTCGTTAACTACTTTACCAGCATTAGTGAATTGAGTGATTAACGCATCATCCTCAGAGAATATCGCAGAGTAATCATTGCCTACTGCACGGATCTTTGAGCCTGTTAGTGTTGCAACATCAACCATGATCTCTGGACTATAAAATTTACGTGCGTACCACATCGCATCAGACAGCACTAATCGGCCTTCAGCGTCAGTGTTTACGACTTCTACACTGATCCCCTCAGCGGTGCGAAGTACATCTCCAGGTGCGATTGCATACTGGGAAACCATGTTAGCAGCCATACCCATTACGGCTACAACGTTAACATCTGCTTTGCTAAGTGCCATTGCTTTTACCGTGCCAAGTACCGCTGCAGCACCCGCCATATCTGACTTCATGCGTGCTATAGAGGCACCCGTTTTGATGCTGTAACCACCAGAGTCGAAGGTGATCCCTTTGCCCACAAGGGCAATCGGTGTTTCGTTGTTTCCTTTATAATGTGCAACAACCAAACGTGAACCGTGCTCACTGCCTCGACCGACACCTTCAAGTGCGCCCATGCCCAGCTCTTTTAGCGCTTCAGGTGCAAGAATTTTTACTTCAACACCGTATTGCTCAAGCTCTTTTGCCGCATTTGCAAAGTCAACAGGAGTCATTTCAGTGGCAACTTCAGACGTCAAATCACGCGCTAAAAATACGCCTTGTTGAATGTGTGCAAGCTTTTGATAATGCGATTGAGCAGCTTTTTTATCTGCAACATCTAAGTGATAGCTGACGTTGAAGGTCTTTGGTTCTTTTTTATAAACTTCAAAAGTATGGTCACGTAAGTTTGCACCGTGCGCAAACTGTGCGGCTAGTTCAGCATTAGAGAGTTTGCCGTTCACCTCATCAAAAGCGATTGCAACATTTTCAAGCTTTTTAGCTTCAAATTTAGCATGCAAGTTACCGCCAAGCTTGGTCAACTTACTTGCATCAAGTTGCTCAGATTCACCCAAACCAACGATGAAGATGCGTTTATAATCAGAGTCTACGGGAGCTAGTACCTCTACCGTTTTGCCATAAGCACCTTTGAAATCTTCAGCAGCAATTGCACGCTGTAATTGCTTGCGAGTATCTTTGTCTAAAAACTTTAAGTTACTTTGATTTTCACCTGCTTGAAAAACAACCAGAGCATCAGCGTCTGAAAGTGTTGAGTTAAACTTAAAGTCAGCAGCATTTGCTGAAGCTAGGCTGGCAACTGCTAGCGCTAGAGCAGAAAGGCGCGTAGTCAATGACATATTTTTATCCTCAGATAACTAAAACTGCGCCGTTTTTACCTTAAATAGATAAAATTAGACACTATTTGTCGTTGAAGTAACAGGTTTTACCGTTCAGTGACATTTGATAAGCGGCTTGTCATTCCAATACCCAAGAGCGTAATAAATATGTATAAACCAAGTAACGCATTAATTGAGAATACTGAAGCGATAATCCCAAGTAGGCTTGTTAATAACAATATGATACCGATCATCGTATTGCTCAGCGTAACATAACTAGTCCGTTTATTGCCGTCGGCCATGTCTACAACATATGTTTTTCGGCCAACTCTGACGCCTTGGTGAGCAATTGCAATTACAAAGTAGCAAAGTGGAATAAACCATACTTGTGTTAAAACGCTAGGGTAGAGTACAGAGGCGATGAGTACTGTTAGCGTTACGACAATGGTGAGTATTGCACCGAGTATCATGACTTGTTTGCTCGACTTGTCTGCAAGACGCCCCCAAAAGGCTCCACTGGTTAGGCTTGCAACTCCTGAAACACCTAACAAAATTGCTAACACCCAGACTGCATTACTGATATTTTGTTGCGCCAACACAGTGAAGTAAGGAGGTATAAGTGCAGAGCTTAATAATAACCCCCGCGCAAATATAAAATTTCTAAGCAGACGGTCTGTTTTCAGTAGTGTAAGCTCTTGTTTGATCTTGTGTAGGCCATTTTCACCGCCGTCTGTCGCACCTGCATACTCATTAATTTGCGCAAAAATAAATGCGCTAATAATCCAAAAAACGGCTGCAAGCAGCAAAGTGAGGACAAAGTTAATGTTGCCAAACTCGGTTGCAGCGTAAAATAAGCCAACGCCAAAAGTGACGGTGACAAGTCCACTAATGGATGCGGCTTGACCACTTAATTGCCCGCGTTTTTGTTTTGGGATCGTTTTCCCTAACACATCTTTTGAAGATACTGAACTTAGGCTTCTTGCGACACTAAAAACTACTAATAGCCCAAGTACAAGCCACGCATACAGTAAGTTTTCAGTTTGTTGCCATGCCAAGGCTGCCATTAAAATAACGCAACCCGACTGTATCAGTGCACCGAGTGACCATAGCAATTTGCGTTTTGCATGTTGCCTTACCCATTGTCCAATGAACAGTTGAGGGATAAGTGAACCTGATTCTCTAATCGGCACTAACGCTGAAATCATAAAAGCGGGGGCTCCAAGGGATTGCATCAGCCATGGCAGGGTTATTTTTGGGTTGAGTAGTGCATCCGCTAATTTGCTAAAAAGTTGACTTAGTAAGATTAGAACATAGTTGCCAGGCACCTCTTTACACGCTTTGTCGTCGATGGCCTTACAAGCTCGGGCTTCATCGTCATTGGTCAATTTTTGATAGATACTTTCACTGAACTTATCCACACCGTTTTCCTTGTTATTGCCGCTGCTATAAATGTAATACTCAAATCATGACAGAGGGAAGATGAAAGAATCATTAACTTCTGTCGGTCTGATCCAATACGTAAGAAATAGCATTTAGTTTATATCTACTTTGTGTACTTACAGCGAGAAAGGTGCTCGTTATTGCAAGGTTAGTTAATAGCGCATGTATTGTGAGAGGTGAAAAATGAAAATGGTGTATCTTGCTATGGCAGCAGGGGGATTGATTTTGGCGGGCAGTGCAATCACTGCAAACGCGGGCACTGGTATGCCAGAGCCTAAAGTAGATGGCGCGAGTAACCATATAAAAACGTTAGTCCTTGGCTCTGGTTGTTTTTGGGGGCCTGAAAAGCGTTATGAGAAAATGACCGGTGTGATTGACGCTGAATCAGGTTATGCTGATGGCAAAGGCTTTACCCCAACATATAAAGAAATCATCAAGGCAAGTCGACGATTTGATGAGAATAATTATGCTGAGGTGGTGAAAGTTACATACAATGCAAATTTATTGACGACAGAAGCCTTGTTGAAATCGTATTTTGAGAGCCATGACCCGACCCAAAGTAATCGGCAAGGAAATGATGTGGGAACTCAATATCGCTCGATTATATTGTATTCAGATACGCAGCAGGGTGATACGGCTGAGGCACTAAAAGTGCAGTTTCAGCAACGCCTGAGTAATGCGGGTTTTGGCAAGATCCAAACTTCTATTAAGCCACTCAGAAAGTTTTACCCAGCTGAGGAGTACCATCAAAACTATTTAGCTAAAAACCCGAATGGCTATTGCCCTGATCACAGTACTGGCGTGACCTTTGAGAAAGCTGAAAAAGCTGAGGCTGACAACAGCTTGCTCTTAACGGGAAAGCATATAGTGATTATCGACTCTAGGAGCTACTGCCCATACTGTGAAAAGCTTAAAAAAGAGGTCATTAATGATTATCAAGGTGATATTCCGCTGCATTTTCGCTTTGCAGATCAACTCCAAGGTTTAACCATCAAGACCGCAACCTGGGCAACGCCAACCATTCTTTTTACGGAGAATGGTAAAGAATCATATGGTTTCCAGGGTTATATGAAAAGGAGTGACTTCTATAAAGTACTAGGGGCTTTTAAACTAGGGCGCTCTGAGGCTTTTAATATTGCCTTTCAAAAGGGAACAGAACGGCCGTTCTGTAAACAATACGATATTTTTAAAAATACTCCAGATGGCGTTTTTGTGGATAAACTCAGTGGCAAAGCATTATTTGATACTCGAGATAGATTTAACTCGGGTACTGGCTGGCTCTCTTTTACTCACCCTGTAGAGGGAAGCGTCACCTATCATCAAGACTTGAGTCACGCCATGGTAAGAACCGAAATTCGGTCTAAAAGTAGCGGGATCCATTTAGGCCATGTTTTTAAAAATGAAGGGCCAAAGGGAGAAGACCGTTATTGTATCAACGCCCAAGTACTTGAGTTTAAATTGAGAGATAAGTTTAGCAAATAGCACTCTGTGATAAGCAGACACTTAATATATTTTCATTCAGTAGTGAGCGTATTGCATTTGGTATGAATTAGATTGCCAAAGAACCAAAATAAGCGTATACATCGCGCTGAATGATAGTTTTAATTTTAGGCATATGTGTGGACTTTTTTTGGGTACTTTTACTCATCACTTTGAGTGCGGTTTTCGCACTCTGTGAAATTTCATTAGCTGCGGCGCGTAAAGTGAAAGTACAAACTTTATTTGATCTTGGGGATGTCAGGGCAAAGAAAGTATTGTACTTACAGGCAAACGCGCATCAATTTTTTGCAGCAGTGCAAGTTGTGTTGAACGCTTTGGCAATTGTTGCAGGTATGATTGGTGAGTCTGTTTTCACTCCCTATATCCTGCAATTACTCAATTGGGTAGCCAGTTTTATTTTTGCTGATGTTGCAGTGTATGGGTCGATTTTGCTGCAAATTTCCACCGTGCTCTCTTTTTTATTGATCACATCGTTATTTGTACTTTTTGCTGACTTGCTACCCAAGCGAATAGCGATGGTCATTCCTGAAAACATTGCGATGCGCTTTATATCCTTGATGTTAGCAAGTGTTTGGCTGTTTAAGCCGGTTATTTGGTTGTTTAATGTCTTTGCTGACTGGATCATTAAATTATTTAATTTACCCAACGAACGAGATGAACAAGTAACACGAGATGATATTTATGCTGTGGTTGACCAGAGCGCAGAGCAAGGTGAGCTGTGTGAACATGAGTACAATATTATTGGGAATGTGCTGGATCTTAACCAAACCAATATTACCCAGGCGATGATCAATCGTGATGCGATTGTGTGGCTGGATGTTCAAGAGTTAGAAGAGAATCTAAGTAGTCTTATCCAGCGTCATAGTTTCCACAGTATTTACTCTGTGATGGTTCGTTAGATAAAGTGGTTGCTGCACCTGAGGCGAAGCAATTATTAAGTAATATACTCGCTAATCGGCCACTGTTGGATGGTCACGACCATGACTTCCATAAGCCTGTCATATTGTTGGATACATTGAGTCTATCTGATGCACTGGATGGTCTGAAAAGTCATGAAAGCAATTGTGCTGTTGTGATTAATGAGTTTTCTACTGTAGTTGGTATGGTCACACTTTCGAGTATTTTAAATCTGATTGCATTAAAGGATGATCAAGCTATAGAGGCGCAATTTAGACAAAAAGACAACGCTCGTTGGTTGGTACAAGGTGATATGTCGATTAAAGACTTTCAAACTTCAGTGATTGAATATGAGTTCGAGCCAATAGAAGCGATAGAAACGTTAGCAGGATTTGTGATCCATAGACTAAAACATTTTCCAGTGGAAGGAGAGTCACTTCAGGTCGAGGGATTTAAATTTAAAGTAACAAAGCTCCAAGGTTTATCAATTAAGCAGATTGAAGTGATAAAAGAGCCGACAGTGTAAACTCGCTTAATCTTTAAGTATGGATGATAAGCAAACCTTGAAAGCCAATAATGTTGTCCATTATTACTAAGACCTAATATTAAGTTAGATATCTATTGAAAATAACGGGATTATTTTTTTGTCGCAACATTTTCATTAATGAAATTTTAATTATTATATTCTTGACCTTGATTATTTTCGGAATAGAATGGCTGCGTTTACGAAGTTCTGGGATTAGATCTTCGTAAACCAAATTAATACTTAAGGATGAACAAAATGAAAAAGTTAATCACTGCACTTGCTGCATTCGTAGCACTATCTGTATCAGCGCAAGAAACCCAAGAAGCAAAAGTACAAGTTGCACAGCAAAATATAAAAATTGTTGCAATTGGTCAAAGTGGCTGGGATCCAATTTGGAGAGAGCCAACTTGCAGCATCCAAAAAACAGATGAAGATGCTGTTGGTAACGCATACATGATCAACCATTATGACATGTGTTTATGCCAAAACAGTAAGAAGGCGAGTTATTTAATTGAAGATACGCAAAGTAACCCAAAACAAGCTGCTGTTATTTGTTACTTAGAGCAATAAGATCTAACCCACTTAATATTGAGTCTGTTTGAGGCATCAAATCTTATTTTAAAGACCTAACTCAAAATAGATAACGACATTAAGTAACTAGTTATAACTAAATTTATTGAAAGCGGAATATTATTATGCTCCGCTTTTTTCGTTTTGTTAGAGTAACCGATATGTATCAAACGGCTAGATATAGCTTTTATCTTTAAAGCCGTTACGTCACAATGTTGATTTAAATAATACGGCAACCCAAAGCAAGGTCTTACGCCTCAACTAGGACTGCACTTTTTCTATCCAAGGCCACAAAAATTTATAGTTTGTCACATTTTTTATCGTTTTCCAGCCATCAATCTGTTTTTGAGTATGATAGTATCCGTTCAGCAGTTTTTTACGAGATAGATTATGTTTCAACCAGTTAGCCTCTTTGTTGGGTTAAGATATAGCCGCGCAGCTAAAGGTAATGCGTTTATATCGTTTATCTCATTTTTCTCTATTGCGGGTATAGCACTTGGGCTGATGAGCTTGATCACGGTAAGTTCGGTTATGAATGGATTTGAGCAGACCCTCAAAGCTGCGATGCTTGATCTGATCCCACATGTGCAAATTAGGGAAAGTGAGCAACTCGATCAGACAAAACTAAAGGCGATAGAAGATCACCCATTAGTCAAGCAAGTATCACCCTATGTTACCAGTGATGTGATTTTACAAACCAATCAAGACTTGGTAGGCGTGCAGTTACAGGGGTTGTTTGAAGGGTACGAAAGTGTCCTAGATGATGCTATTCGTGGCGGGAGTCTAACGCGGCTACACAAGCACAAGTACCAAATTGCATTGAGCCGTTATTTGGCAAACAAACTAGGTGTAAGTATTGGTCAGCAAATCCGTATAATTATGCCAGAGTACACCACATATACCCCACTTGGTCGTACACCAACGCAACGTTTATTTACGGTTGCGGCTATTTATGATGGTCAGAGCGAAGCCGATACTTACCTGGCATTTGCGGATGGCAAAAGCTTGCAACGGCTAATGCGCAAAAAGCCAGAGCAATATGATCTCAATATTCAATTATTTGATGCGTTTAATCTACCAGATTTTTATCAACAAGCAGGTCATTTGTTGCAAGGGTTTGATACCCAGGACTGGCAAACTCAGCAAGGTACATTGTTTGCTGCAGTAGCGATGGAAAAGCGCATCATGTCATTGTTATTAGGGTTGATAGTGATCGTGGCGGTGTTCAATATCATCTCAGCGTTGTCAATGATGGTAAGTGAAAAGCAAGGAGAGGTTGCGATTTTACAAACACTTGGCTTCACACCACAAATGATTGCTAAAGTCTTTATGGCACAGGGCATGTATAACGGTATTTTTGGAACGATACTAGGGATTTTTGGTGGGTTATTACTCTCTAATTACATAAATGAAGCATTACATCTTGCCGGTCTTCAGTTGCTTGGCGGCGCTGAACTTCCTGTCAAAATAGAGCAAACAGAATTAATGATCATGGCGATGGGTAGCATTTTACTTAGCTTTTTAGCCACTTTGTACCCAGCCAAACGCGCGTCCAGTGTGCTGCCAGCAGAGGTATTAAGATATGAGTGATTTAGTTATTGACTGTCAAGGTTTGGTTAAAAGTTACCAAGATGGTAAATCCGAAGTAACTGTCTTAAAAGGGGTTGATCTTACTGTCACACAGGGCGAAATGCTAGCTATAGTAGGTAGCTCAGGCTCGGGCAAAAGTACCTTACTACACATTCTAGGTACCTTAGATAAAGCATCTAAAGGTAGTGTGAAAATTAAAGGTGTCGAAGTTGGTCAGCTGTCACGTGCAAAACAAGCTGAATTTAGAAACAAACATTTGGGCTTCATTTATCAGTTTCACCACTTGTTGATGGAGTTTAGTGCGTTAGAAAACGTAGCAATGCCGTTATTGATTAAAGGTTTGAAAACTAAGCAAGCACAAGAAAAAGCATTAAATATGCTCGATAAAGTTGGCCTTAGCCATCGTGCTAACCACAAACCTTCGGAGCTCTCAGGTGGAGAGAGGCAGCGAGTTGCAATTGCCCGAGCGTTAGTAACTGAGCCTGATCTGGTGCTTGCAGATGAGCCTACAGGGAATCTCGATAAGCACAATGCACTTAAAATTTATGATCTCCTGGCTGAGCTTAATCATCACCTTAAAACCAGTTTTGTTGTCGTAACCCATGACTTAGAGCTAGCTGACAAGCTTGGTCGTGCGGTGCAACTGGATGACGGTAAAGTAGGTGTATATCAGGATGCTTAGTTACTTTTTGAGCAAACGCTTTAGAGAGTCTAAGCGTCAGCTTGGCTTTATTGGTTTTCTAACAAGGGCCTCAACTCTTGGCGTCATGCTGGGCATGGCGGTGTTAATTATTGCGCTATCAGTGATAAATGGGTTTGAAGAACAACTAGAGCAGCGGCTGCTTTCTGTGGTGCCGCAAGTGAGTTATCAAGCACCTTATGACCCCATTCAGTCATGGCAACAAAAGGTTGATATTTTGGAAGATCAACGAGGCGTTGTCAGTGCGACTGCTGAAATCAATTTAACCGCAATGGTACAGTATAAAGGTACGTTGAAAGCTACCCAGTTGAAGGGGGTTGTACCGCATAGGCATCACGCAGTCTCAAGTATTGGCGAATTTATCCAAGGAACACAGCTACCAGCGTTGAAGCCGGGTGAAGTCATTATTGGGAAGGGGATCGCAAACAAACTGAACGTCGCGATCGGAGATAATGTGCAGCTATTGGTCGCAAACAAGCACTCCGACAATCCATTGGCTGCACCAAAGCGATTAACTGCCACTGTGGCCGGACTGATTGCCATGGGTGGGCAAGTTGACCAAACATTAGCTTTAGTGCCACTTGGCGCACTGCAAGAGACGATGGGATTTAGAGAGGATCAGGTAACGGATTTACGAGCGAAAGTGAGTGACGTATTTCAAGCACAGCACATTGCGACATCTGCAGGCAGAGCGTTGCCCGATTTGGTATATGTATCATCGTGGTTCAGAACACAAGGTGGGCTATATCAAGATATTCAGATGGTACGCACCATTGTTTATCTTGTCGTATTTTTAATTATAGCGGTAGCTAGCTTTAATATAGTGTCTTCCATGGTGATGGAAGTGAAAGAAAAACGAGCCGATATTGCTATTTTAAAAACCATGGGCGCACAAGACAGTACGATTTTTTCGACATTTGCGCTACAAGGCGTGACCTATGCTGGTATTGGTGCACTGCTAGGCACGGTAATTGGCATTTTTATCGCCATCAATATTCCCGATATTTTTAAAGCTTGGATTAGCATGAGCGACGATAACCCGCTGGAAGGTGTTTACTTTATCGAGTACCTGCCTAGTAAAATTATTTGGACTGATATTTACATCAGCCTACTAGCGACGTTCTTTATGGCGGTAGTTGCAAGCTTATATCCAGCTTGGCAGGCTACAAAAACCGATCCTGCCAAAGTACTTGGAAATGGCTAATCGGAAAGAGCAATAGGCGGCCAAAGGCACGCCTATTCCAACTATAAGCTTTGTGCGTAATGATAAAGCGCTTTTAATATTTGCATATTGCGCTCATTACCTTCATTCTCAGCAACAAGGTTTTCTAGCTCAAGCATAAAGTCTTCAGCCGAAATGGATGGGTTGTCATCATTGTGCATTAACTTGTTTTGGCAGTATTTACGCCATTTATCAAGCTCTAAAGGTGATAGTGACTCTGGCCAATTTCTCGCACGGTAACGAAACAACATTGTGTTGAACTTGTTATCTTCAAAATCTAGCTCCATAGTTGCGAGTTCTTGTGGTGAGGCATTGCGAATTATTGCAAACTTGGCTTTGTCTGCTTTACTAGTAAAGCCATCATAGAGTTGATAATCTGGATTACTCGGCTTTTCAAAACCTTTGTCATCGCTGAATACGTCAGCAACCTTATCTCTTAACTCTGGTCGCGCTTTGAGATATTTTAAGTTTTCAAGGCACTGCTCACGATCAATCCCTAGCCTTGCTGCGTTTTCTGGCAACAAAGTTTTAGCGGGGGCCACTAATGGGCACTTATTGATATGAAGCAATTTAAGCCCGACCGGCAATTCATCATCGCCCAGCTCACTGCGTTTTGTGTACAGCCGTTCTTTAAGCGCCTCAACGTCAAGATCGTTCAGTACCTCAGGCGACTGAGTCAAGTCAAAGCAGATCACGGCATTGCTATTAATAGGATGGAAACTCATCGGGGCAATCCACGTAGTGCAACCTTGCTGAGCTGGAAACATCGAAGAGATATGCACTAAAGGCTGCATATTAAAGACATCGATAAGGCTCGACACGGCCTTTTTATGTCTGTGGTTAAAGTAAAAATCGTACAGTTTAGGCTGTTTAGTTTTAATCAATTTTGCCAGTGCAATGGTTGCAGTAACGTCACTTAGTGCATCATGAGCTGCGCCATGTTCAATACCGTTGGCAACGGTTAGATGCTCGAGTTTAAAGCTGGGGCTACCATCGTCTTTGGTTGGCCACTCAATCCCTTCAGGGCGCAGTGCGTAACATGCTCTAACAAGATCGATAATGTCCCATCGACTATTGCCATTTTGCCATTCACGCTCGTATGGATCATAAAAGTTTCGATACAGGCTATAACGGGTGAGCTCGTCATCAAAGCGGATACTATTGTACCCAGCAACGCAAGTTTGCGGTTTTGCAAATTCGGTGTGGATCTTAGCCATAAACTCTGCCTCAGTGAGGCCTTTTTTTTAGCGCTAGTTGCGGCGTGATCCCAGTGACCAAACATGCTTGAGGGTGAGGGAGGTAATCAGGAGCTGGTTGACAATACTCAATCAAAGGTTCACCGATAATGTTGAGATCTAGATCCGTTCTGATCCCAGCAAATTGGCTTGGTCTATCTTTTTGCGGCGTAGCCCCCCAACTTTCGTAATCATGCCAATAGATGGTTGGGATATTCTGAGTGTTATTTGGTGTTTCCGATTGGTTTTTATTTGTCATAAAGTCCAGGTGCTATTTAACTATTTTTGTTTTGGCCAACATCTGCGGTGATGGTATCACAACTGTATAAGGTCATGTGTATATGGTGGTAAATAAGTTACCACCATGAAGGAATCGTATTCACGAGTATTATCGCATAGGGGGGCGTGTAGAGTAATACCAATTGGCCTGAATACTTGCTCAATTTGAAGGAGTAAATCTGACATTAATTGCGTTATAAATTTCTTATTTAGAACAACAAAATAGCAAAATCTTTGTCTTAAAATAGGCCTTCTAATCAAGATAATTGGTACAAGACTTATAGAATCGAGTTATCTAATACTCAATTACTGACTCTCGCTGGTGAAATTATGGCCTAATCTGTTAACATGCTTCCACATGACTATCGTCACACTGATTAATAGGGTAGCTACAGCGACTAGGGTGTTAAAATTCAGTGTTTGATTGTCTTCAGTTTTGACCAATAGACTTGCGAAGATACCGCTTGCAGCAATTGCAAAGTGTTGAATTGCATTTTGTAAACTAATAAAGGCACTACGCTCTTGCGCCTGTAAAGCAACAATAAGTTCTGTTACCAAAATCATTGAACGACAAGAGCTCGCAATGATAAAGAGTATAAAAAGTGCCGCTGAGAATGTACTTCGACTTGTATTAAAGCCAACCAACACAGTCAGTAGCATAACCCCACTTAGGAAGTAAACTAAATACGATGTGGTTCTATTACTAAACTTACTTCTCGCATATAGCTGAATGACAATAAATGAGCACACACCGCTGAGTAGGTAGCAATAACTAAGTGAAGTATTGGAAATGCTGAAGTTGGTTATTAGCATGACGGGAAACTGAGTTGAAATGATAAATGTGCTCATCACAACAACAAAGCTAAAGAGTAGGGCAAAGCTTAGCTTTTTATTAAATAGATGGTTGTTGTTTTGTTTTATTTGACATTCATGATTGACATTCGCTGGTATATTTCTTTTATGCTTTTGCATAAAAATTAACAGAAACAGCAGCGCAGTGATAGTCAAGCAGCAGCCTAATAGAAATATACTCGACTGCCAGCCGACATGCTCGGTGATAAATAAAAGTACGGGTATTCCTATCGCAAGGGCACAAGGAAATGTGCTTAGTAATATCGCTGTATTTCTTTTTTTGTTGTGGTGGTCGCTGAGCAAAACAACAAGATTAAGATTAAGTACAAGTGCTGCACCCGCGCAAAGGCCGGTTAATGCTCGTACAACTAGAAGCGAGTAAAAACTATTGAGCAACGCAGCGCAAAGCGTAAAAAACGCGGCTGCGAGTAGTAGACTAATGAGTTTGCGACTTTCGTTAGCAACGTTTTCACCGCCACGAACCCATAAACAAACGAGTGAGGCAGTAACTGCATAAACTGCAACTAATAGTCCTGAATTTGCAGGGGTGGTATGAGTGCTAAGCGCCATTTGCGCGCTAAAAGGAACAATGATTAAAGCATCCAAAGCGAGTAGAAAATGTATGGCAAAACATAATCCAAGTGTGACACTTGAGTGCACTGAGTTGTTTAACGAGGCTGAAAGCATATATATCCATAATCAAATTAACAAAAGAGAATATGATTGTATTAACCTCACTAAGGTAATAAAGTGCGTTATATTGGATGCATAAACCCACTTTTTGGGCTAATAAAATGACTGACCAAGTAGATCATCAGTGGTTAAAGAGTTTTCATTGTGTTTATGAATGTGTGAGCTTTAAACAAGCCGCCGAGCTTTTAAGGATCCCGACTTCAAATGTAAGTAGACATATCGCCTTACTAGAGGAAAAGCTTGATACAAGATTATTGGAGCGCACAACAAGAAGGATTTCTGTCACGGAAGCTGGTGAGCAACTGTATGAGAGTACAAAGCCGCTGCTTGAGTCATTATCAGATGCGATGCAAGAAGTAACTAGACATGCAAGCACGCCGACAGGGCATTTGCGCATATTGATGCCCGATATACCAATACTTGGTAGGGCAATCGTGACATTTTGTAGCGCTTATCCTTCAGTCTCAATCAGCTGTGATACTAGCCTTAGTCCAAGGGAGAGTTTACTCGATGGATTTGACCTCGTGCTCTACTTCCATCGTGGTAACCTTGAAGATAGCAACTGGGTGGTAAGAGCGCTTGCGCGATTACCAAGCGTTGTAGTTGCTGCGCCTAACCTACTTAAAAAACATGTGCCCCCATTTACTTTATCAGATATGCAGGGTTTACCTTGCATCTCAACACTCTCCGCGTTAAACGGAACACCTTGGATATTTAAATTAGAAGATGGGCGGTTAAAAACGCTACATGTTAATTCAAGCTTTAGAGTAAACAGTGGAAGTGTGGCTAAATTAGCAGCGCTGGAAGGACTTGGTTTTGCTATTTTACCAGTAGAGGCATGTAGATCTGAAATCGAAAAAGGCGAACTTATACCAATAAACTTGGAGCATCCGCCAGAAGATCTCGTGCTCTATGCGCTGTACGCGGGACGAAAACACCTTGCAAAAAAAATCACGGCATTTTTGCAGCACTTGCAAGCGACTTTTTAAACGTTATCATCTTTGAGTGATAATTGCGTCACTGAAGTAAGGCTATCTTAGATGCACTGCATTCGAATACACCGAGAAAGAGAGCGTCAGTTTGAGACCACTTTTATGGCTTATACAGATGAACACCCCTCATAAAAATATGTTTATTCAGTGCTCGCTAAATCTTGATTGATCAAATCTAGTAGCGCAATAAGTGCTGTTGCTTTGTCCTCATTGATACTCGGAAATTTACAGCGAATTTGTTCTGGAATGCTCGCTGCTTGATGTCGTAATTCGTTACCTTTAACTTGCAGTTTTACAACCCGCTTGCGCTTATCTTGCTCATCTTTAACGATAGTAAGCAACGCTTTGTCGGTCATTTTCTTTAAAATCTGTGTCATTGCGCCGCCATCGATAGCCGTCTTTTTTAGTAATTCAGCAATGCTGATTTCGTCTTGCTCCCACAGCGCCATCATGACCACATATTGCGGATAAGTGAGTTGAAGCTCAAGTAGAGATCCTCGGTATGCTCGGGCAATGCCATTAGAAGCCATGTATAAACGATGACAAATTTGTCTATCTAAATTTAGTTGTGCGTAATTCATCGTATTCTTTTATTACTGTATTGATAAGGTATTTTAATTTGCATGCAAAGTATTTGCAATTCTAAATGCTTTCGCATATTATTTTGCGTGCAAAATAAATTGTTAGCAACAAGCATGACTCATCTGGAGTACAGGCTGTGTTTGCTAGCATTTGAGTGATTATCCAAATGGTATGAAATTGAGGAGAACAAGATGAAAGCACTTCAGAGTATAGCGTATACAGCTAACGCGACCGCGACTGGTGGACGAGAAGGCACTGCAAAGTCTGATGATGGTCGTCTTGATATCGAGTTATCAACACCCAAAGCACTTGGTGGCGATGACGGTCAAGGTACTAATCCAGAGCAATTATTTGCAGCAGGTTACGCAGCATGCTTTATTGGTGCATTAAAACTAGTTGCGGGAAAGGCAAAAGTGACATTGCCAGATGATACGTATATTAATGCCGAGGTTGCTATAGGGCCGATTGAGGGCGGTTTTGGGATTGCAGTCAAGTTAGCTGTTTCAGTTGGGGAATTAGACAAAGAAACGGCGCGCGCATTGGTCGACAAGGCTCATGAAGTATGTCCTTATTCAAATGCTACGCGCGGAAATATTGCAGTTGAGTTATCTGTGATTTAAGCCCATGCTGCTTTGTTGGGCCAGTTTTTTCAATATTGGCTCAACCTGTTGTAAGTGGGAGGGTGGTTTTAAAATTGTGAACCGCTCCACCGGTTCGAAAATCAATCTGTTTGACCTGTTCAATAATTTCAACGGTATCAAAACCGCTGAGAAGGCCAAACATCGCTGCTTGCTGACCAGAGCCAATAGCATAGGATTGTGTTAGTGGCTCTGATTTGCAGGTGCCATGTTTCACATAGCCATACCACACCCCTTTGTGTGGATGATATTTTATAAATTCTAAACTCTCTATTTTGTCAAACTGGCTGTTGGTAAAGTTGTGCTCTAGGTTATGTATATCGCACGTTTGACCTGTGCAAAATACCCTCCAGCCATTGTGGTCAAACCATTTTTGGGCATTATCTGTAACAATAATCTTGTCTGTAGTGGTTCTGCTATCACAGGCTATCTCTGCTGTAATGGCGTTATAAACAATGGTTGTCATTCCTTCTGACTCCTATGAAGTTGAATATCTGGTCAATTAGTAATTTTGAATGCTAAGGGGTGAATCTGGGCGTTGGCTGCGTGATAAGCTTTAAATTTGAATGCCAAGTTTCTTAATTTTATGATTTATTTTGAGGCGATAAAACCCTGTCGATAATATCACTACTGTTTTTTAGCCACACCACAAGTTGATTACCGGAGCGTGACACATTCAATGTTTACCTAATGTGAATATATTGAAATTATTATGATCTTAATACATGTTTTTGTTTGAAGGAGGGCAAAAGTGCCCTTTACTGGATGAGTGTATTAATTACTTCATAGAGCTTTTTCATATCGATAGGCTTTGCAACGCAGGCATCAAAGCCAAGCTTTTGATAACTTTCAAGCTCTCCTGACATTACATTTGCAGTCACCGCAATTAATGGAATCTGCTTGTTATCAAGCCTAACTTCTGCGCATACCTCCAAGCCGTCTTTTTTTGGCATCTGAATGTCGATAAAGAAAATATCGGGCTTTCTTTTTTTATATAGTTCTATCGCTTCCTCACCATCTTTGGCGATAACTAGCTGGGCTTGAGTTGGCTTTATCATTGCGCTAAATATTTTCTGATTTAACGGGTTATCTTCGGCCAACAATAAGTTTTTATCTTTGAGTTGGGGGACGGCATGTATATCTTGGTGTGCGTGCAGCAAAGGTGTAGCGCAAATACTTAGGTTTAGCTCAAGTTTAAATTCACTACCAACACCTTCTTCACTTTGTACACAAATGGTGCCACCCATCAGCTCAGTAAGTTGTTTTACGATGGCAAGTCCTAGCCCTGTTCCACCATATTTTCTCGTTGTAGAGGGATCCGCCTGTTGAAAGCGCTTAAATAAGCTGTCGACGGTCGCTTTATTAATGCCTGCGCCGGTATCAATAACTTGTATAGATACTAATTTTCCAGCATCTTTCATGACTATACGGATCTCTCCAGAACTGGTGAATTTGACCGCATTTGAGACCAAATTACGGAGGATTTGTTTTAGCCTCAAAGGATCTGCCAACCTGTAAGGGGAGGTTAGTTTTTCACAATCAACTATCAAGGGTACCTTGAGATTGTCAGCCGTATGAATAAATTCATGTTTAACTTCCGTTGCGATACGGATCAAATTAACTGCAACAGTCTCCACTTTTAATTCACCCGCTTCAATTTTTGAGAAGTCGAGTAAGTCGTTTAATAAACTGAGTAATGTTTTTGTTGATGTCATTCCTTGAGTGATCAATTCGTTTGAGTTGATCGCATCGCTATGATGTTTCATTAGCTGAAATACGCCATAAATACCGTTAAGTGGTGTCCTTAATTCATGGCTCATATTGGTTAGAAAGAAGGCTTTGGCGCGTTCAGAGCTTTGCGCTTTTATTTTTTCATGTTCTAAAGAGCTAATTTGCAACTTAATTTGCTTGGCTAATTGGTTAAGCGTAACTTGTAATGTTTGCAATTCCTTAAATTCAAAGTCGTGAGTAGTCGTTACATAGTTGCCTTGCTTCAACCGATCACAGTGGCGCTCCAACATCAACATTGGATTAATGAGCCGTTTTGACAACTTTCTTAAATACCAAACTAGTAGCGCAACTAAAATCAAACCAAAAGATATGATGAGTAATATTGCTCTGATGATGTCATTTGAAAAAGGGGTGGATTGACGATGTAGTAACAGCTCTAGTTTTATCCTGTCCTCATCAGCAGAATATATAATATCTTGATAATCAGTTTGGTCATGTCGCAGCTCTGCGCTCCCTTCTAACGTTAAATCGCCACTTTTTAACGAGATAATACCGCTATTTTCGCTCGCTTCGAAGAATGGCTGTAAATCAAGTTCAAGAAAGAGTACGCCAGTGTGGTTATACGGGCGCATCAAAGATGACTGCTTTTGTCTGAGCGGTATTTCTAAGAATAACTTTGCTTCTTTTGTTTGGGAGCCGTTAATATCGGCCATCGATACGACACGTTTTTTAATTTTGAGTGTTCGCATTTGTTCTGATAGCACTTGATTAGTGTATGCAGAGAAAACTTTGCTGTTCCATTTTAAGGTGTAAAACGGGTATCCCTCTACTGTAAAAATAGAGCCATCATTAATAAAAGCGGATTTAATCATCGCGTTATTATCAACAACCTGTGTGAGTACCTTGATCGCATGCTGAGTGTATAATAAGTTGTTGGGCAAACTTGACAGTATGTAGTCTTCACTTATCGGTGCGAGCTGATAGATCAATTCATTGATTTGTGCTTTAAAATCGTTGATCAGACTGTTTCCTTTTCTTTTAAGGTCTTCCTGTATGAGTGCTGCTTGTTGTTCTAACAGAGCAAAGCTAACCATCGCGACTAGAATCAATAAAAAAATTGAGAATAATGTCGTAATTTTTCTTTTTATTTCTTTAACGATGCTGTGCTTTTGTTTCATTTTTCTGCGACTTTGTGACGATAAACTGCATATACTCAGTGGTATCTTCAACGCTATACACCCCACCTAAATAGCGTGTTAGGCCTTTGAGTATGGCTTCCCAAATATAGGCCATAATGGGTTCATTAGGTTGTGGGTAAGTATGATTAAGTGAGGCGATTAACTGTATTAACGCAATATCTTTTCGCTTTGTTAACTTGTCTAGGCTGTCAGAATTTGTTGGTAGCGCTTTTAACTCATCCCAAAGACGATCTTGAACACGTTGGCTTTGCATAAATTCAACTAGTAATTTCAAATGCGGCTTTTTTTCCGATTCGACTGCGTTCGCAGGAAAAGCCAAAACGTGGGATGATGCAAACGAGATGAGCTGATGCCCTCCCCATCTTGGTAAGGAAGCGATTGCTAAGTTATCTTTTAGAGTATCTTTGAGTTGTTGATACGCCCAAATGCCATTCACAAAGTAGCGTAATTGCGCACTTTTAAAACGATTCATTAAACACTGGTACGCACAATCTGCGTCAATAATGCCACTGTTTAGCAGTAACTGGTAATTTGATAAGGCCAAACGCATCGCTCTCGTGTCGAGATGAGGCTGATCAGATAAAATAACCTCTTCCTGTAGAGCGTTCACAAAGGTAATAAACCAATACATTTCATAAAAATTCCACCCTAACTCGGGCGCTTTAAAGTGGCCTTGCTGGATGTAGTGTTGGAGATCTGTTATTGGCTCGGGTACAAGCGAGCGATTATAGTAGAGTACTAGATGATTACCATACATGAGGGGGATGCCTTTTATTACTCCGCCCACTTTACTCGTGTTTTTGACGCGCAGTGTGAGTTTATCTGCAAGCCAACTTGACGGTATAGTTGAAAACCGTAATTCAGACAAGCCCATATAATCACTGGGAATAATTACAGCATCGGGGAGTTGCATCGCATCTGCGTATTGTAATAGCTCACTTTTTAGTTGGTTATTATTGAAAGCTAAAATGTTTATTTTGATGCCTGTCTGCGCACTAAACTCTTCAAAAAGTGGCTGAAAATCAAAATTTTCTAGGCCAACTGCAATGTCAATGCTGACATTGGCTTTCGCTTGGATAGCACCACTGTGAAGACTCAAGAGCAGCAAAATAGTACAAATTAATCGACCTTGCATAAAATAACTATTCCGTAGTGAGTTTAATAATACCAATTTTCTTAATTAAGTGGTCTATTTTGAGGCGAGAAAATCTTGTCGATAACGAGGCAAAAAATTCGCTATTTAGTTGTTCTAAATAAAAAATTTTTAATGCTGTTAGCGTCAGATTTACTCCTTCAAATTGAGCAAGTATTAAGTCAAATTGGTATAAGTATGTCTCTATCGCGCAGGTATTGGTTCTTTGTCAGTGTAGTCTATATTTCTGCGCTTGGAATCAATACAGGTGAAATCGGCAAAGTAGGGGATGGTTTTTATCTATGTCTATAAGTCTTAGTGAATTCTTCAATCACTGCTTTGCCTAGCAAAATGATGATAGGTACTTATCCGAAGCTCAGGTTGAATAGTCATGTTATTGTGTTAATTATAATGAGAACAGCGATGAATAATTTCCAGAAACACGATAAAATACACAGCAAATAAGAATGATGAGTACAACCTTGTTATGAATAAAGGGTTTATGCTGGCCTGTGATGGCAGCAATGGTGCAGGTAAAACAACTGTTATCTCAGGCATAGAAACGCACCTAAAACAACGTGGTATTGAAGTTGTGATGACTCGAGAGCCAGGTGGAACAAAAATATCTGAAAAAATTCGTGAAATCATTCTCGATCCTTCGACACCCGAAATGACTGAAATGGCAGAATTGATGTTGTTTGCTGCGGCGCGAGCACAGCATGTGCGGGAAAAAATCATTCCAGCCCTTGAACAAGGTAAAGTGGTTATTTCAGATCGATTTGACGCCGCGACGTTTAGTTTCCAACACTACGCACGAGGTCTGGATCTCAACACCATAACGACGATTAATCGGCTCGCGTTGGGAGATTTTAAAGCAGACATGAACCTCATATTAGATCTTGACCCCCAAGAGGGACTAAAGCGAGTCAAGTCAAGAGGGGAAGGGTTAGATAGGCTAGAAGATGAGCAGCAACAATTTTTGCAGCGTGCCCGGGAAGGTTACTTGCTACAGGCAAAAAATGACCCAACGCGCTTTACTGTAATTGATGCAAGTCAGAGTAAATCAACCGTGCTTGCGCAGAGTATTGAACTTGTAGATAAGCTTATTGATCAACATATTAAGTTAAGCTCGAGAGTGTAATATGCTTGCAAGTTGGCATCATACTCCCCTTAATCAACTAGCCCAAGCGCAGCAAGCTGGCCGTTTGCATCATGCACACTTGTTGTCGGGTAAAAAAGGCGTAGGCAAAGGCGTACTCGCTAGACATTTGGCTAATGCCTTGCTTTGCAATAGGGCTGAGACACTGACTGCCTGTGGGAGCTGTAAAGCATGCAGCCTCAATCTTGCCGGTAGTCACCCTGACAAACTTATTATCGCGCCTGATGGTAAATCGATAGGTGTAGATGAGATCAGAGATATCACCAACTTTTTAAACCACTCAGCTCAGCAAGGGGGGAGTAAAGTTGCGCTAATCGAGCAGGCACATCTGATGACACATTCTGCGGCAAATGCGTTATTAAAAACACTGGAAGAGCCTAATTTTAACAGATATTTACTCATAACCAGTGATGATGATAGCAAATTGCCAGCGACGGTGTTAAGCCGCTGCAACAAAGTGACAATTCACTCGCCGAGTTTGACAGAAGCTGCAAAATGGTTGGCAGAGCACGATCTCGGGTCTAACCTTCCTTGGATCCAAGAGTTTTCACTTCAGCCCTTTGTGATTTCAGGGTGGCAAAAGGAAGGGCTTATCGATGAGGTAACACAGTTATTTAACGCAGCGAATAAGCTCGATGGCGAGAGTGCATTGCAAGTTGAAAAGATACTATTAAAACACACTTCGTTGAGTGATGTATTTGCACGCTTTTTGCTAAGTCGTGTTAAGTCTGCGATGCTATCAGAAGCGGGCCTCAGCTTTACACAGTATCAAGCGTTATTAAACCTTATACATCGTTTTATGTATGAACAAAAAAATGTGTTAGGGTTAAATCAAAGCCTTAGCATTTCAAATTTGCTTTTTGCCTTACAAAAACAGTTATAAAGAGGTGGTACATGCAAGAGTTACTTGCGGATTTTGAAGACTTGGATGAGCTCTATCGCTGTTATATGCCGTTCTTGAAGTCAGGGGGTATATTCATTAAGTCAAATGCCCATTTTGAGATGGGACAGGAGTTAACACTACGAGTCACGCTTCCTGATGCGTTAGAAGCTGATGAGGTGGAGGTCATTGTGGCATGGTTAACTCCACAAGGGGCACAAAACTCTAATCCACCAGGAGTTGGTGTGGCGTTTGTTGACGCGCCAGCTTTAAACGATAAAATAAATAAATTACTGGGTGCAGCCTTGAACTCAGATAAACCCACTTACACAATGTAGAGCCAGTATGATTGTAGACTCTCACTGTCATTTAGATAGATTAGATTTTGATAAATTAGGCTTAAGCCTTGAAGAAGTATTACATAATGCGAGACAAAAACAGGTCGAACATTTCCTATGTGTTAGCGTTACTCTAGAGCAGTTTCCCGCTATGCTCGAGAAAATTTCTGGATTTGACGATGTATCAGCTTCTTGTGGTGTACACCCCCTAGACCAAAAAGATAAACTAGATATTGATAAGCTCCGTAACTTGGCTAATAACGAAAAAGTCGTTGCTATTGGTGAAACTGGCTTAGATTATTATTATTCCAAAGAGACTCATCAAGTGCAGCAAGAGAGCTTTGCTGGCCATATTGAGGTGGCAAATCAGTTACAAAAACCACTTATTATTCATACTCGTGACGCCAAAAGCGATACAATCGATATTATGAAAGCGCACAATGCGCAAAATTGTGGTGGCGTATTACATTGCTTTACTGAAGACTGGCCAATGGCCAAGCAAGCTTTGGATTTGGGCTTTTATATCTCGATTTCTGGTATTGTGACATTTAAAAATGCCAGAGCATTACAAGATGTGGTAAAGCAAATTCCTATGGATAGGCTGCTGATTGAGACAGACTCTCCTTATTTGGCTCCTGTTCCACACAGAGGCAAAACTAACCAGCCTGCATATGTGCAAGATGTGGCGTATTTTATCGCGGATCTAAAAGGGGTTAGCTATAAAGAAGTGGCTCAGCAGACTAGCAATAATTTCTATTCGTTGTTCAACTTGGTAAACCGCCAACATGGCAGCACAACGTAATCAGCTACCACTGGTATTGATGGCGCCTTTACTTAGGCGCGTCGATAAAAGTACAGTTTGTATTCAATTTGCCACCAGCGAAGCGGTTAGTGCTGACGTAAAACTCACGGGCTTTGAAAGCGATTGTGACGTTGAAGAAATACAGCTGGGCGGTGCGTGCTTCTTGTACACACTTCTGGTACGCCCAAAAAATAGTTTGCCAACAAATACACTCATAAGCTATGTGTTGTTAATCAATGAAAATACTTTTAGTCCAGAGTATTTGCGTTATGGCGAAATGCTGCAATTTGCGGTTCCTGATAAGTTAACTCACATTTTACACGGCTCTTGTCGCAACCCACACCACCACTCGAAAGACAGCTTGCATACAGCCGATCTGTGGCAAGCACAGCAACGTGAACTAGGAGAGATAGGGGCTGACTTATGTATTTTTTCAGGTGATCAGATATATGCAGATGACGTTGCAGGAGCCACACTCCTCGCTATCCGGCAGCTGATCCAACGTCTAGACCTCTTCACGGAAACAAGACTGGAGATTGAGCTACCAGATGATGCGCAAGCTCAGTTATATCAGCGTCATCAATACTTACCAAAAACGCCTTGGCAATCACGTTCAAAGTTTTCTGCAGGGTATTGGTTTCGAAAGGATGAAGCACACTTCTCAAGCGTGAAAGCGTTTAATCACCTTATCTTCTTCGAAGAGTTTGTAGCTTGTTATTTATTAAACTTTTCTCATACTGCGTGGCAGCTTGTCGACTTTGATGCGCTAGTCTATGAGGGAAATAACGAGCGCAATAAACGAGTATTTGACTCTGAGCTTATTGCCATAAAGGACTTTGTTAATACCTTATCAAGCGCCGAGCGTCTTTGTGCAAATGTACCCACTCTGATGATGTTCGACGATCATGATGTGACGGATGACTGGAACTTAACAGCAAAGTGGGAGCAGGCCATTGCAAATCATAAAGTGAGCCGCAGGATAGTGAATAATGGTGTGATCAGCTATTGGTTATTTCAAGGGATCGGAAACGATGCTTTTGAGCAAAGTCGTGCGCTGCTTGACGGTTTTAAAAACAGCTTACATGAGAAAAAGTGGCAATTTGATGCGTTCGATAGGCAAGTACGTCGTTTTACCCGTTGGCATTATTGCCTAGATACCTTTCCAAAGGTAGTGGTATTAGACACCCGTACACATCGTTGGCGCAACGAACAAAACTTTAATGAACCAAGTGGCCTTCTAGACTGGGAAATGTTGATGGAGTTGCAAGATACGCTTATCGATCATCGTGCAGTATTGATGGTCAGTCCAGCCCCTGTATTTGGCGTTAAAGCGATTGAGACGATTCAAGCTGTCTTTAATGCCTGTGGTGAACCTTTAATGGTGGATGTTGAAAACTGGATGGCACACGAAGGCGCTGCAAGAAAGCTAATTGAAATCTTCAAGCGCCCTGATACCCCGAAAGAAACAATTATCTTATCTGGTGATGTACACTATTCATTTTGTTTCTCGGTTCAAGCGCGTTTTGGCCGTCATGACAACCGAATTTGGCAACTTACCGCTTCCGGTATCAAAAATGAATTTCCAAAGCCATTGATCAAGGTGTTAGACAAACTAGATACCATTTTGTATGCCAAATATAGTCCGCTAAATTTATTTACTAAACGTTGGCAACTGTCTGTTAGCAAACATCCTTCCTCTATCAAAGACCATGGTTATTTGGTCTCAGACTCGGCAATTAGTTTAGTCACCCTGGATAACGGCTTACTTGAAAAATACGAACTGCTTCATGGCACTGGGATCCATAGCCATTTTGAACTCTAACTATTTTACCTTTAGGGCTCAAAACTTGAGTCCTAAGTTTTTCAGTTAAACTTTTACTACTTACCGAATTTAAAGAAATCAATCGGGCGCGAGTTATACCAATTTTCTTAATTAAGTGGTCTATTTTGAGGCGAGAAAATCTTGTCGATAACTCCGCTACCGCGTCCTGCTATCGGTAAGGTGCCTACATCCCTTTAGGCAAGGCAAAAATTTTGCTATTCAGTTGTTCTAAATAAGAAATTTTTAACGCTATTAGCTTCAGATTTACTCCTTCAAATTGAGCAAGTATTAAGTCAAATTGGTATTACGTTGTAATTTTTTTGTGCCGCTACTTCAGCTATTGCTGTTTATAAACTAAGTCATTTACGTGATGTAAATGGTATCACCTTTGAAAAAATGATACGCTTTTTTTGCTTTTGCTATAGTTAGTGTAATGAAAGCAAACATCAACAAAATATGATCCGACTTAGGTATCAATTCACAGCAACTGCATTGACGAATAGAATAGGCCGAATTGGTGTATTGCTATTGAGTATGTTGTTGAGCTTACCTAGCATCGCTAGCTTTCCAGAATTTAGCGATACAGCACAAGTGATGCGTCGTTATGATTACAGCTCTGGTTTGAGCCAAGTGACAATTACAGCAATCACACAAGATCAACTTGGCTACATTTGGGTTGGAACACAATCTGGGTTGAACCGGTTTGATGGCCATGATTTTATCCAATTTGAAGTAAAACAAAACTCTAAAAATCACCTCTCTGGAGGCTTTATCACCTCTCTTTGTCATAGCGGCAAATACATCTGGATTGGAACGAGTACAGGGCTTAGCGTGTATGACGCGGAGGCTGGATTATTTCGATCTATTTTGGCTGCCTACAATGATGCGATTAACTCAGATAGAGTAAAAAAAGTTGCTTGTTATGGCGAATCGGTGACGGTGTCAACGGAAGAGGGGGATGCCTATCGTGTTAACTACCAAACTCTTGAACCTGAGAAGTTATATTTAACTGGCAAGTTTGTCCGCGATGTACAAGAAACAAGGAACGCATTTGTTTATCTTAATGCCGACGGCCTAGTTAGCCAGCCAAAAGATAAAGTCGGTGCAAAGGTTATTTTAGACGGTGAGTTTAAGACGTTATCGCTGTCTCATGGACGTATATTTGCGGTTGATGATGAAGAACAAATAATTGCTTTTGACACTAAGTTCAATAAAGTGCTTTGGAAAAAAGTCATTAGCGACAAAGTAAACTTTAGCATTTTCCAAGTTAAAGTGCGTACGAATGAGATTTTAGTCGCGTCAAATAATGGTGTTTTTGTACTGGATCTACAGGGGAATATCAAACGTCATTGGTATCGTCGCGCCGAACAAAATGATGGCTTACAAGATAATAATATATTAAGTGTACAAAGAGATCGCAATGGCGATTTATGGATTGGTACTGAATCTCAAGGGTTACATTTTTTCAGCCAATTGAGCGAGTCATTTGGTCACGTTGGAGAACAAAACTTCCCCCATGCACCGCTTGGTCACCCAGATGTGCGCAACTTTGCACTGGACAGTAGTGAACGACTTTGGATTGGAACTTCATCAGGGTTATATATTTATCAACAGTCTAGTTTTATTGAGGCCTATCGGCTATTTCCTAGCCTTTCAGCGATAAAGGGTAGTTTTATTACTCAAGTAAAAATCTATAACGATACCTTGTGGCTAACGACCAGAGGAGACGGGGTGATAAAATATGGCTTATTGCAAGGAGAATATCTGCATTTGCAGCCAGACTCGGAAAACGGCCCTGAACTAAGCTTTAATGATATAACAAAGTACCAATCACAAATATTAGTCAGCTCAAGAACGCTTGGCCTTATGCGTTTTGATAACGAGTCCAATCGTTTATTACCATTTTTTGAGAATCGTCCAGATACACCCTCACATGTTTCTTCGTTTAAAGTCGTAGGTCAAGACCTGTGGTTTGGCTCTATTGGTGAGGGGTTATTTAAATATAGCAAAGGTCAGTTACACAACATCACGACTCAAGATGGCCTGAAATCAAATTTAGTTTTTATGATTGATGAAGACCCTTGGCAACGGCTTTGGATTGCAAGCGAAGCAGGAGTAAGCCTTGTTGATAAAGATATGCAAGTAGTAAAAACCATTGGCGAACAAGATGGGTTAGGTAATCAGGCTGTTTGGGGGCTTGTGTATGATGACTACGAATATATGTGGCTGGGTACAAGCGGCGGGTTATCCCGTGTGAATGTGATGGACTTTGCAATAGATAACTTTTTACCTATTGATGGTGTACAAGCTCATGAGTTTAATTATAACGCGGCATGGAAAGCCCCTGACGGTAGAATTTTTATGGGGGGAGCCAAAGGCTTCAACCAGTTTTTCCCTCAAAATGTATCTATTTCAAATAGTGCGAGACCTATTTTGGTTTCAACAATAGAGTTGCTTGGGGAGCCAATAAAGCCTAGCCCAAATGGGATATTGCCAGTCGCACCGGAATTGGCCAGTGAACTGCACTTGCGTCATGACCAAAATATTATTTCTTTACAGTATTCGAGTCTCGATTTTGGTTCTGAAAAATTAAGCTTCTATTATCGGATAAAGGGGCTGAGTGACAAATGGTTAAAACTTGCAAATGGTGCACGGCAAATTAATTTACTTCAGTTGGAGCCTGGGGTATACCGGGTCGAAACATACACCGTCAATCGTTTCAATATGCAGTCCCCAGTGCATGAGTTCAGTATTTATGTTGATGCACCGCTTTGGTGGAACACATATTCAAAAGCATTATACGGCCTAGTTATTATTTTTATTATTGTCGGGTTTGTTAGAGCGCGGCAGCAACGCTATCGAAAGGTGCTTAGAGATAACCAAGCCATGTCTGCCCTTCAAGAGCGTTTGGAATTATCACTGTGGGCAAGTGGCGATGAACTATGGGATTGGCATGTCGAGTCTGGCTGCATATATCGCTATAGTGTCAACCCAAAAATTAACTTTGGCGAATTGCAAGACAAACTTATTCTAAGCGAGTTAGACCAGTTTGTGCATCCTAAGGATTGCGTATTGTTGGAAGAGCGCTTACTAGCCTGTGTAGATGGTAATGAAGATGTATACGAGTTAGCTATTCGAGTGAAAGGGCAAGATGGTGAGTGGGTTTGGGTGCTTGACCGCGGGAAAGTGGTGGCAAGAGATGAAAATGATAAGGCACTTCGCATTGCAGGTGCTTTGAAGGATATAGCTGATCTCAAAGCACATCAACAGGCCCTGCAGTCGCTAAATGAGCAATTAGAGATTAAAGTGGCGATGAGAACCGATGAGCTTTACAAGAAGAATCAAAAACTTGAACAAGCTATGATTGAGCTAAAGCAAACTCAAGAAGAGCTGATTGAAAGTGAGAAAATGGCTTCTTTGGGTGTGGTTGTGGCAGGTGTAGCTCATGAGATTAACACACCTTTGGGTATAGCAATCACAGCGCTGTCTCATAATGAAGATTGTTTGTCTGACCTAGTTGATAAACTAGAAAATAAAACTCTAAAGCAAGCTGATTTAGTCGCTTCCATTGCATCGCAAAAAGAAGGCTACTTATTGGTCACACGAAACTTAAGACGAGCTGAGAGTTTGATCAGCAACTTTAAACAAGTGGCAGTGGATCAGTCCAGTGAAGTAGAACGTGATATTAACCTGCTTGAGTATATCAACGATGTTTTTGACTCATTAAAGCCACTTGCCAAAAATAAAGAAGTGCAATTGGAAATAGATGGAAATAGGTCGATAAACATTACTACTTTTCCCGGTGCGATTTACCAGATAATGGCAAATTTATTTAATAACTCAGTCATCCACGGGTTTGAAGATAGCGCCTCAGGGTGTGTACGAGTAACAGTAGAGGAAAACGGTTCACATTGGAGTATTATTTATAGTGATAATGGCATCGGTATGGACGAAATAATGGAAAAAACGTTATTTGAGCCATTTGTAACAACCAAACGAAATCAAGGTGGCTGTGGTTTGGGAATGCATATTGTGTATAACCTAGTAACGCAATTATTAAAAGGGGAGATCCGTTGTAAAACCGCGAAGTTCGAGGGTGTTGAAATTACTATTCGTGTACCCCTTACTCGTTCTGCCACTGTTCAATCAGACACGTCTTCCTCTCCTTCTTAATACCATGACTAAGGATAGTCCTCCTCAGTACCATTAAAAACAAATAACTATAAAACCAGCAATAATTGAATAATTAATATTGTATACAATATATCTATTGTGTATTGTTTGCTTGTTACCTAAAAACACACTCATCAATAGGAACATAAGGACAACACAATGCGTAATAACAAAAACACAACGCACATTCTAAGTAAAACGCTCCTGGCATCCGCACTATCAATGGTAATGGGGGCATCAACAGCTGTCGCTGCTGATGGTAATAGCACAGTAAAAGGCAGTATCAAAAGTGGTCAAGGTATTGAGTTGGCACAAGCTCAATTGACTTTTACGCACAACACCAAAGGATTAAAGTTTAGCGTTAAGACAAATACTAATGGTGAATATACTATCCGTAACCTCCCTGTTGGCACCTATACTGTGTCTATTAATAAAGCTGGATTTGAAACGCTTTTGGAGAAGAATGTCGAGCTTAGTATCGGACAGGCAATTATTTTAGACGCGCAACTGTTAAAAGAAGGACAAAATATAGAAAGAATAGCAGTGAGAGGTACAGCTATTCGCAGGGTTGATATGGGGTCATCGACTGCGGGGGTCACGTTTACTGACTCTGAGCTAAAAGTTATGCCAGTTAACACAGGCTTTGAGAGTATCGCTTTACTGGCCCCAGGCACTGCGCAGCCCGGTGGTGATGCGTTTAAAGGCGCATCAAGCTTTGGCGGTTCATCGTCAGCAGAAAATGGTTATTATTTTAATGGTCTTAATGTAACAAGCATTCGCTCAGGCTTAGGAGCTATTCGCTTGCCTTGGGAGGCAATCGCGCAAACTCAGATAAAAACAGGTGGGATCAGCCCTGAATTTGGCGGAGCATTAGGCGGAATAGTGAACGCAGTATCTAAATCAGGGGATAATGAGTTTACACTTGGCGCTGAATTACGAATAGACCCCTCGTCATCACATAGTTATCACGATTCTACTTACCTAGATAACGGCACAATCCATCTCAATACACAACAGAATTATGATTCATTTAAAGCACTTCAAGTTTGGACAAGCGGTGCGATTATTGAAGATAGCCTGTTTTTTTACGGCTTATTTGCGCCCCGCAGAGAAGACAGTCGCTGGGCAGGACAAACGACCTACAATGATAGGAGCCGAGATGAAGACCGTTGGTTCACAAAGTTAGATTGGTTCATTAATGAAAACCATTCTGTTGGTATTTCAGCAATGAACAACAAGCGAGAATGGACAAGGCAAACTTACACTTATGATTGGCAGCGTAATACCATAGGTGATAAGCAAGGTGTGGCAGCCCCGGGGGAGGATGGTGGTAAAGTATATAGTGTTAACTATAACGGTTATCTGAGTGACTTCTTCTCGGTTTCAGCAGTGGTAGGCCAAGTGACTGAAAATGTCGAAAATATAGTCGCATCAACGGCTCCTGGGGTCTGGGACGAACGGGGAAGTACAGTAACGCTATCGAGCCACACCGCCAGTGGCGTGTCTGAACAAGAATTTATACGCGATCAAGCGCGGCTAGACTTTAATATCGATTTAGATTATCACGCAATTTTGTTTGGGGTTGACTACACAAAAGTACAAGTAGAGTATTTTGAAGGACAAAATGGACTCGCAGACGCACAAGGGTGGTGGACGGTAAAGACCGCAGGGGAAAATAGCATATCAGGTGCTGCACTTGGGCAAGACTATATTGAGCGTCGGGTCAGGACACGCACAGTTGACTCCGAGGTGAAATCATTGGCGTTTTATGTCAACGATTCATGGCAAGTAACAGAGCAACTGGTTTTCAATTTAGGACTTAGGTACAGCCAATTTGAGAATACGGTTACAGATGGCCGCGCATTTGTTGATATGGACAATCAACTTGCACCAAGGTTGCAAGCAATTTATGACCTAAATGGTGACGGTGAGTCTAAGGTGTTTGTAACCTATGGACGGTACTTTCAGCCTGTTTCCGCGAATATGAATATCACTCAAGGCTCGGCATCAGTAGAGTGGTTTGAATATTTTGACCTAGACCAAATTGATGGTAATGGTTACCCTGTTTTGTTGCAAGATGGTTCACCAAGTCGTGGAGAAATGCTACGTGACAGGCGATGGCGACAACGGGGTATCACAGAGCCGGGGCTAATTGCGTCATCTTCTCTAAAGCCTATGTATTCCGATGAATTTACTTTGGGTTATCAAACCTCAATTTTTGATGATATGGCTTTTGGTGTGAGGGCAATTTATCGTGATCTTGGTCGTAGTGTTGAAGATACTGATGTCGGCCCTGTTCTTGCGAAGAAGTTGGCAGAGCTAGGTATACAGGACAATGTAGGGCAGGGGTCGTACTATGTGTTAAACAACCCTGGTGAAGCTATCACCATGAGTTATGACTTTGATGGCGACGGGCAGGCTGATGATATTACGCTAACGGCTGAAGAACTAGCACTTCAGCAGGCCGTTCGTAAATATCTTGCACTTGAATTCACTTTGGAAGGAAATATTTCCGATAAGCTGAGAATAAACGCCTCTTATACTTGGTCTCATAGTTACGGCAACACCGAGGGGTTGGTAAAGACAGACAATAACCAAGCCGATCCCGGTTGGACAACATCGTATGACTATGCTGATTTGATGGATAACGGCTATGGTAATTTGCCTAATGATCACCGCCATTCAATAAAGCTATCTGGATCGTACGACATTACTGATGAGTTTACATTGGGATTGGTTGCCCGTACCACCTCAGGACGTCCGATGAACTATTTTTCAAAACACCCAGTTGGTGTGGATAGCTGCCGAAATGGCAGCCCATGGGATGATTGTGTAAGTAAAGATTATGGCCATGTTTCTCATTATGATGAAAATGGTAAGGCCATACCTCGCGGCAGCGTTGGCGAATTACCGTGGGCGACAATAGTGGATGTATCATTGAGTTACTCCACTGACGTACTTGGGCATGATTTATTGCTGAAGGGAACAATTTATAACTTACTTAACAGTGATAAGGCATTGGACATCAACGAGCAACGCTCATTAGATGGAGACAATGGATTGGTGGTTAACCCCGACTATGGCCTAGCGACACTGCGTCAAACAGAGCGTTACGCTTCATTAGTTGCAAGGTTTACATTTTAGTTTTCTTAAAGATACCAAAGCCAAACAGGTTTGTTTGGCTTATTTTCTCGACTAAAATTTGATACAGAGTGGACTTACGGGTACGGTTCACTCGCTTTATTTTAGTGAACATGACTTTTATTAAAACAGGTCAATAAAAAGGGTGCTGACTTCTATGCAGGTTAACTATTCAGCCAGACAACAACGTTTAATTAAGAAGTTACAACAACATCAAAGTGATGCTCTTATTGTTTATGGCTACGAAAATATTGTGTATTTGACCGGCTTTACAGGCCACGCAGCAACATTACTTGTGCGAGCTAATGGACAACATCAACTGATCACCGATTACCGGTATTTTGAGCGTGCAGGCAATGAAGCCGTCGGCGTTGAGGTTGTGCTAAGAAATCGTGACGAAGAATCTTTGCCCAACTGTATTTTCAGGTTGCTGGGTAAGGTACGTCAGGTTTCATTTGAGGCGCATCACATTAGTCACGCAGATTTTTTGTCATTAAATACCAGCTCAAAAAGTCAGATGCTGATAGCCGCGCCGCTATGGGTGGAATCGCTTAGACAAGTGAAAGATGAATATGAAATCCACTGTATTCAACGGGCAGCAGAGATTGCAGACTCTGCACTTGCGCATACATTGCGTTTTCTCAAAGCGGGAGCTACGGAGCGAGAAGTTGCGATTGAGCTTGAATATCAGATGCAAAAATTAGGCTCTGAGGGCGTCGCTTTCGATACTATTTTACTATTCGGCGCGCGCTCATCTCTCCCTCATGGAAACCCAAGTAATACTAAACTCAACCTCGGAGACTTAGTGCTCATCGATTTTGGTGCTGTAATAAACGGTTATCGTTCTGATATGACAAGAAGTTATGTACTTGGTGAATCAAGCCAACAGCAACAATCAATGTTTGAAACAGTGCAAGCAGCTCAGCACGCAGCGCTTGAGCTGATAAAACCTGGGGTCAATTGTAGCGAGTTGAATACAGCTTCGCATCAAGTGCTCAGTAATAGTCCATTTGCACAATACGCAGGTGAAGGTTTGGGACATGGTGTTGGATTATTTTTGCATGAACAGCCATTTATCAAACCTGGCGTTGACCATCAATTAGAAGTTGGCAATATCATCACCATTGAGCCGGGTATTTATATTCCAAATTATGGCGGCATAAGGCTTGAAGAGGATGTCTTAGTGACAGAAAGTGGGTTTAAATGTTTAACCCATGCTCCGCAAAACTTTCAGCTCGCGAACTAAGGAGTCAAGATGCAGATTATCTCTCGCCAAGAAGTAATAAATAACCTTAACTACTCAACGCTAATACAGGCGCTTAAGCACGGTTTTGCACAAGCCGCGGGCACCCCTGCACGACAAGTTTTTGAGTTGGATGATAGCCGTAATAATCATGATGCGTTTGCTGTTTTGCCCGCGTGGAATGCAGACGTGATAGGGGTCAAAGCATTTACGTATTTTCCGAGCAATCCCCAGCATGATAAAGCGACACTTTACTCTAAAATCATGCTATTCGGGCGCGAGTTTGGTGAACCGCTGGCATTGGTGGACGGCACCGAGGTAACGTTATGGAGAACATCTGCAGTGTCAGCATTAGCAGCAGATTATCTGGCACCGAAGGATGCTAAGCATTTGGTCTTTTTCGGGTCAGGAAATTTAGCGCGTTATATGATAAACGCTCATTTAAGCGTCAGAAATTATTCTAAAGTTTCCATAATTGCACGTAATGAACACAAAAGTGGTCAGTTAGTAGAGTTGCTATCATCACAATATCAAGATATTGAGTTTGTGCGTTACAAGCGGGCAACTGCATCTGTTATTGCATCAGCAGATGTGATCAGTTGCGCGACTGGTAGTCATTCGCCACTATTTGATGGCGAGTGGCTAAGCGGGGGGACGCATATAGATTGTATTGGTAATCACCATAAGCATTGTCGAGAGTGCGATACAACAACCGTGGTGAGAAGTCGAGTATTTGTTGACAGTCGCGCTAATGTATTAAACGAAGCCGGCGAACTATTATTGCCGATCAGTGAAGGCAAATTCAGCGCCGAAAAGATAGTTGCAGAGCTTAGCGAAATGGCTAAAAATAATCTCAGGCGAAGTGATGAGCATGAAATTACTTTGTTTAAGTCTGTAGGAACAGCATTAAGTGATTTAATAGGAGCAAAATTAGTATATGACTTGGTTCAAAAGTAAAGAGCAAGGCAAAGTATATGAGGTCACCGCAGTAATTAAAGCCGCAGACAAACGCTTGGTTAATCCCTTAATATGTCACCAGTGCCACATGTTAGTCAGCTATCAAGGGGCGGGCGGTTATACAAAAAGTGAAAAGCTGTTGTATGATGACACCTTTTACAAAGCGTTCCAAAATCGTGATAGCTGTTACGTGATGGTGGATGATAATGGCATTCGGCATTATCATCCCAGTGAGAAATAAAATAAGCCGTAGCCCACAATAAATGCGGGCACTGCTGAGTAGAAAGTAGCAAATAGTGCTGCCCTTGGCGCCAGTGCAATTGCAGGAAATAACGCGTCACCATCGTTAGCTACAGCATTTGCTGCAAGTGCACTAAAGGGCACCACACCTTGAAGATACAGAGTCGTCACAACAATCTGTGGTCCACAACCAGGCAACAGCCCGACAAGTATAGCTACAAGTGGTGCATAGATAGCGTAGTCTTTAAACCACATAGCCAGATCAAGCCCTAAATATGCGGTAGATAATTCGTAGAGTAAGAAGCTTGCAACCACCCAAGCGGTGACAAAATGCGTGTCCTGTAAAACCCGAGTAAGCTTAGAAGGCGGGTCGCATTCACCCTCTTCACAGGTGATGTCTTTATAACTGACACCTTTTGAACTTAGTGCCCAAACACTGACGGCGAAAAGGCACAGTATAGCGCCTAGCCATATTATTATGTTTTCAAATGGTGCCATGTCAAAGTTAAACGCGATAGCCAGTGCAATTACCAGACTTGGAAGTAAACATAATTTCCAAACCTTACGGCTGATACTGAAAGCACGACTGACATGTAGTGCTTCTTCTTCGACTTTGTTAACACGCTGTGGTACACAAAAGTCGGGTTTATGAATTAAGTGCACGGCAACTCCGCTTGCAATGCCCACACCGACGCCCATTGTAATGATTATGACGGCTGTAAGCGGCTCCTTAGCCAATAGCAAAAACGCGGCATCTCCCATCGTTGCTGTAAGTACTGCCACAACAGAGGCAAAACTAGCTTGCTTTTTGGTAAATTGAGTAACAACGATGATTGCACCACCACAGCCGGGTAAAGCGCCTAATATTGACGCCATGATAATTTCAAGAATAGGGGATTTAGCACTGAGATAATTCAGGTTGAGTTGTGGGATCTTATCAACTAAAAAGTAATAGATAAGTAAAGTGGCCGCAACGAAGACGCTGACTTGAAAAAAAGCATCACTTAGTGCGCCAAGAACAATAGGTCTGGCTGTTTCAAATGCCAAAAGTACGATGATGAAAATCGGTAAAACCAGACGTTTGTTAAACAATAAACTCACCTTAGCTATGTGTGCTGGTTGAGAGTATCGAAGAAGAGATGAAAGCATAAAGTGCAACCCGTGTATTATCTAAGTTGCACTTTAGATTTAAATTAAATGAAAATCAATATCATTTGTATTATTTTCTTTGGAACTCGGCGGTTGCTTTCCATTTTGGCCATTCATTTTGTTGAGACACATCATAGCCAACTTTAAAGAAAAGTTGCAGGTCTTGCACCGCACCGCTTAGATCCCATTCGTCACGGTAGCGATCACATGGCTGATGATAACAACCACGCAATACCAGCCCCATGCGCTTGCGATACTTTTCAGTAGCGGCATCTCGAGCTTCAGTTCCGCCACCTGCATACATTGCAGGTACGCCCATGTTCGCAAACGCGAAATGATCCGAACGGTAGTAACCACCAGCCGCTGGGCGAGGATCGCCTGAGACTGCACGGTCTTGCGCCTTTGCAGCTGTTTCTAGCATTTCGTCAAGCTCTGACTTTCCAATACCCACAACGCTGATGTCTTTTACTTTACCTAAAAGGTTTAGGCTATCCATATTGATGTTAGCAACAGTTTGCTTTGCAGGGATCACTGGGTTTGCAGCATAAAACTTAGAGCCTAGCAGGCCTTGCTCTTCGGCCGTCACCGCTAAAAATGTAATTGAGCGGTCAGGGCGTGTTGGTAGCTTAGTGAAGGCTTCAGCGACTTCAATCATGCCACCCGTACCACTTGCGTTATCATGAGCACCGTTATAGATTTGGTCGCCTTTACGGTTTGGGTCGATACCTAAGTGATCCCAGTGTGCAGAGTAGATGATGTGCTCATCAGATTTTTTACTGCCAGGAAGGGTAGCAATAAAGTTATATGAAGTAGATTTTTTAATCGTGTTCTTGACTGTGACAGAGGCACTGAGGTTGCCCATATCGACATGATATGCGCCTTGCGCCGCTTTTGCCTTAGCGGTCTCGAAATCAAGCCCTGCTTTTTCAAATAATTCTTTTGCGACGTCAACGGTTACCCAGCCTTCAACAGCCACACGATCCATATTATTATTTTCTTTTTGGAAACCAAATTGTGGTCCACTCCAAGAGTTTTCCACTACGCTCCATGGGTAAGAAGCTGGTGCGGTTTCATGAACAATAATAGCGCCAGCAGCACCTTGACGAGAAGCTTCCTCGTATTTATACGTCCAGCGGCCGTAATAAGTCATTGCTTCACCAGTAAACTTGCCTGAATCAGGGTTAGCAAACCCAGGGTCGTTGACTAGCATGACGACTGTTTTACCCTTAACATCTAGCCCTTCATAATCATTCCAATCGTACTCAGGCGCGTTAACACCGTAGCCAACAAATACAAGCTCTGAATCTGTAATTGATTCAAGTTCGCTGATCCGAGCAGAGCCCATCACCATATCTTTTTTATATTCGTAGCTTTTGCCACCAATTTCTAACGTCATATTAGGGTCTGCTTCCAGCGAGACAAGGGGAACCTCTTGTAGGAAGCTATTGCCATTACCAGGCTCATAGCCAAGTGCTTTAAAATGTTTGGTTAAATAGGCAAGTGTTAGCTCTTCCCCTTTAGTTGACGGTGCGCGGCCGCCAAATTCGTCAGATGCGAGTGTTTTGATGTGAGCTCTTAGTTGAGCATCATTAATACTGTTATACGCAGTGTCGATGTCTTGAGGGCTATTGCTTGTGCTAACACAGCCCGCAAGTACAGCAACAGAGAGTGCGCTGAGCGCCAGTCTAAGTTTCATAATTGCCTTTCTTTTACTTGTTAGGAACCCGTAACTTGTAACACAAAATACGGTAAAGTTCGAGAATAAGGAGACGTTCATCACTTTATAGAAGCGACTTACTAGTAGCTTGTAGGGTCGTTTTCAATCAGGTATCACCATCGCGATGTTATACCAATTTGACTTAATACTTGCTCAATTTGAAGGAGTAAATCTGACGCTAACAGCGTTAAAAATTTCTCATTTAGAACAACTAAATAGCAAAATTTTTGCCTTGCCTATATGGATGTAGGTACCTTAGCGATAGCAGGACGCGGTAGCGGAGTTATCGACAAGATTTTCTCGCCTCAAAATAGACCACTTAATTAACCCCAGCTCGGGATAA
>NZ_RCSQ01000029.1:0-7313 GCF_004103255.1 Pseudoalteromonas sp. PS5 | reverse complement strand
ATAGACCACTTAATTAAGGAAATTGGTGTAATGTCATGATTCAATTAATAAAATAAAAAATTGTCTTGTTGTTTTCTTAGCCCTGATGGGTTTGAAAAGGCGTAAGATAACGGATTTAAAACGCACGAAATAATTGGTTTACGATAACGTAAGCCGAGTAAATGAAACAGGACTTGTATTGTATGTATAATGATATTGCTCCGAGTAAAAGAAGCCCTAACGAGTTGCAAGAACACAATGGGCAGCCGTGTTTTAAAGGAAATACAGTGGCTCCTGAATACCTTACTTCTCTGTTGTCATTCTTCTATGAGTTGGGGGCGCAGCACTCCCGGGAAGAGCAGCGTATTCAGCTTGCCGACTTTAGAAATGAATTAATTATCGCTGAAGATACCATAGAAGAGTTAAGAGTTTCGCTTGATCTGTCGCGTCAACAAAGAGACTCTGCACAAGATTGCCTTGACATAAGCCGTTTATCTATTCAGCAGTCATTACTCATGATGGAGCGTTTACTATTAGAATTAGAAGCGAGGCAAGATCTGGATGAGGCTTATTTTTTCCGTAGAGAATTAAAAAAGATATCTACACATTTGTCTCAACGTATATAGTATTGTACAACTACGTTGTTAAATGAGCATCTGTTATAGTGAAGCGTCATTACGGTATAAACTGGCTCAAATTTTCAAAAGTTTGGAACAGTACATAAGTAAGTGGGATCCTTTTTAAAAAATAAGTCTGACTATCAATTTTTATAAATAAAATATTGATTTAGTTGGGTTTAAATATTCTTTTATCTGATTTTAGATCATAAATTAGTTGCTTAATTTATAGATATGGAACTTGCAAAGCGATCCAAATTGAGCTGTTTTAGCTATTTTGAACACTTTCATACAAAAACCAGGTGCTTATAACCGATCTGAATCTGATCTTTGCTAAAGTAAGCTTGCTGCTCGGTACTCAAAAGTAGCCTGATTTTAATGTACAATAAAAATTTCAGTGTACAGATCTGAAGTTGGTCTGCTTAATCTAGCTTTGCTGTCTCTGAAAAAGAGGCCTGATTAGTGGCCTCTTAATGAGTTTCGTTATTTTATCTTTCAGCGATGTAACTAATGCGCACTTTGTCGCCGATTTGAGGCGCTGTTACAAAAGTCGCCTTTTTGGTGGCTTCGTCAATCGTAACCGAGTCTTCAAATACAGCAAGACCATTCACAAATACTTGTGCAGATCCAACCCGAGGTGATTTTGCAATATCAAAAGACACTACTGCACCATCTACTTGAGCGGATAGATCTTCCGCAGAAACAATATCCTGAGCCATGATACGCGATGTATCATCTTCTATGGCCTTAATACGGTTATCTTGTGTGGTTAAAGCTGTCGTTACAGTTGCTGCAAAGTCGGCGTCATTTCCCAGAGCATCAGCTAATTCTTTAAGTGTATCAAGCGCTTCAGGTGCACTATTAATGAGATCAGACACTTTAGAGTCTACGTAGGAAATACTCGCTTTTACGGTACTAAGTGAAGCAATATCATCAGCAAATTTTACTAAGTTTGCTTCAAAGCCTGGGTCGACTAGCTCACGACTAATTGTTGCAGGCATAATTTGTGAGTTTGCGCGTAACTTACTCATTGGATGAGTCTCCTTAATGGGTTAATGTATTTCTCATCTCAAGCTCATACGCGATTCCAGAGACAGCGTTATACTCACTGTTATCAGTTGAGTAATTTGGCTGACAATTGAATTTTATCACCGTCATAAATTGTGACAGCTGGGTCAATCAACAGGATGCTTTTGCTATCTTGTGTAGCGATACTGTATTGACTTTCTTTATCCAAGAGCAAGCCATTCAATGTTACCAAAACATGTTTAGTACTGTCGATTTGTCCGTTTAGTGCAATGTGAATGGGTTGTCCATCAGGCTCGGAAATTGTGTATGACTGCTGAATTTCCGTGCTTGACCCTCCGCTACTGCTTTGATCTGGTTGGTAAAACTGTTGTGAAACTGAAGTGCTGTACATTTTAAGCCCTTACTTTAAAACAGATACTGCATTATCACTATTGGCTGCTACCCATAGTGCTAACGAATCAGTTTCTTCATGAGCATCAGCAAGCTCGATTGATAGTTTAACCTTGACTTCATTGCTACCAACCGGAATAGGAAACCTATATTGACCTGATTGTACAATATTTATCTCCATCGGCACAATGCTGTTATTGACGAGCTGACACATGTCAAACGGTGTGTCTTGTGCTATGTTTGGGTCTTGCATAGCGATTTTGATGCGCCCTGTTGCCTGCAAATTTTTTTTTATTAAAGTCGACGTACACAAGCAGTTCGCTTTTCCCAAATGTTGGGGTGACAACATGTAGCGTGTGGTCACCAATTTGGTTCGATACTGATTGATACTGTCCATTTTCCTGGGGAATGTTTACTGTGATCATTCTGTCGCTCCACTCTCATTTTCACTGAATTTTGCCGAGCTTCGCTCAGCGTTTGGTTGGGTAAAGTGCCTGTGTAGGATGAGTCCATTCACATGGCATAAGTATTTGCTTTTTACTCAGCCGGATCAGGCTGATGTGGGATGGATATATAATTTCATCTGTTTCAATACAAACGAAGTGAGTGCCATTACGATGCGGCATACACTGATGGAGTACTCGGCCATCAATACATTGAATATCATGTAAAAGTTCTACACAGCTTTCAAAAGCATCACTATGAAAGTTTATCCAGTTAAATAAATAGAATGCGAATGGAGAATGCGTTGCTATTAAATCTTCAAATATCTCCGTAGGATCTTGGGTATCATAGTGTGTGAGTTTGGCGGTGATATATTGTTGATTCATAAAGCCTCCTCAGCAAAGCTTACCTGTTGTGACAGGTATTGCTGTAGTTTAAATTGACGGCGAAACCAGCCTTTTGCATATTTACCATTGCTCGGTCTACGTGCGATGATCTCGGCATATTGCTTGGCTCTTAAGCTTTGGTACTCAATGAATAAATTGTCTCCTTGGACTCTGTTTGCCTGTTTTAACGCGCTAAGTGTGTTAGGCCCAATAATGCCATCTACATCGGTCTTGATCGCTTGTTGTAATAGTTTTATAGCACTTCTCACCCCCATGTTTACGGCGGTATCAAAAACTAAAACCGCCATTTTTTCAGGCATTAAGTGGGCTTTACAGGCTTCAAAGTAATCTCTTTGGTATATCTCTTTCGCTTGTGCTTTGGTCAGTGCCGCTATATCCAAATTAGGATAGGCATTTTGAGAAATCCCGTATTTTGTTTTACCGCCACTGTCGTCAGGGTCGTCGACAAAGCCACCTTCAAACTCTAAAAGTAAACGAAAGGCTGACTCAAAAACGTGTTGATGCTGCCGTAAGTGATCTGACATGTTAACTCCTTAACCAAACACCGTTAGTACCTTCAATTGAGCTGTTTTGGTATAACGGGCAATACTATTCGAATGGCACTTTAAAAATGCGCCACAACAGGGTCTCAATCACTACTCACTATTAAGTTGCTATCAACTTCAGTCTCTTATATTGTCTATTGTACCTTGAACGGCACATTGAGTGCAGCAAAGAAATTACTTTAAGTGGCAGTGAAAATAATGTTAAGGCAATACTGTCACGGTATCGTCGCCTGCTTGATTGTTCGAATTATGTACTGACACTTATGTGTAAGTAAGTGCTTCCTCTTTATACTGATAGGACTTTTGTTGTTAGCTGGTACTTACATTTGTTTGTGAGTGAATACAAACTTATTGGTTGCTGTTTTTTGTGTTTATAAAAAGTGATTGCACAATCAATTGTTGCACTCACTTTTTATATGGCGTAAGCTATAAGTCATTGTCGTACAGGCGTTCTCGACTCAAAAGGTAAAGTGCGCGCAACTCAATAATCCGCTAAGGAACCGAAAATGAAAAAAATAATGGCTGTAAAATTCGCATGGAGGTTTTTATGAGTTTATCTGCAAGAAGCTTCAGGCTAGCCCAAATTCCGGTCGATAGTCGGGCTAAGATTGTTTCTGTTGCAAACCGCAAAGGTGGTGTGGGTAAGACCACCTTGGTGAGTTATTTAGGGGAAGGTATTGCGCTTTGGGCTGGTAAACGCGTCCTTCTTATAGATACTGATAAACAGTGCAATCTAAGTGGTGCTTATGGCGTTATTGAGTCGACCACAGTTGATGCGGCGCACGCATTTGCAGGTTCTGCGCTCAGAGCCATTCATCAGCCCATAATTCACCCTGAGTATTATGATGAAGATGGTAATCCAATGCCTTTTGCTGCTCGCAGTAGCTCATCAGAGATCATGAAAGAAGACAGGCAATATGTGTGTCAGTACGGCACATATATCCAGCATGACTCTCCTCATTTAGGCACTGTGAATAAATTGGGGGGGATGCTAGATATTGTACCTGGTGATAGTGAGGCACTCAGTCATATCCACACTCATGCAGAAAAATACCCGGCAAGAACACTTTATGAGCGGTGGGAGTCTTGGTTGATTGATTGCGACATCCTCAATTGTTACGACCTGATCATTTTCGATACCCCACCACTGGATGCGGAATTAAACGAGGCGCTTTATCAACTATCGGATCATGTGATTGTGCCAGTAAACCCATCCAGAGATACGCTTGGCTCATGCAACACCGTCACTATGTCTTGCCTTGCGGCAAATAATAGTGATGGTCGCATGCGCCTAGTGACGACAATTGTTAATCCATTAAATTCAGGGAAGTTGAGTAAACGAGAAGAAATTTTATTAGAGCCAATTTTCAATTACCCTGCGTTTGGTTGCTTTCCAAAAAATGAGGTATTTCCTCGTAGTCGGTTAATTCAGGAACGTCGTGATATTTCTGTGCCCCCTTATATAGACCCGGAAAGCTTTGAAAAGCTCAGCGCTGAAGAGAAACGAGCTGTAAAGCCGCCAATGTCATCGCTTATTTGGAATAAAAAATCAGATCCTTCGAGAAAAAAGCTGTTTTCAATAATTGATAAGTTACATCAACGCATTTTTGGTGAGCCTCTTCCTCCTGAGGATGATAATTAAGCTTTTAGGTAATTCGCTATGACAAGTAAAAAACAATCAAAACTCGGTCACTTGCTTCAAACCAAAGGAGCACGAGACAAAGCTGCCGAAAGAACGGCGCAAGCACTTTCACAGGAAATGGATGCGGTTAACGCGATGTATTTGCAGCAACAGCAACGATCTTATAAATCTGTGAACTCGAACGAGCAAGGGCAATCAGGCGCAACCGTAGAAAAAACAATCTATAAAGTGCCGGTCATTGAGCAGTTGTCTCAAGTGAAAAAAATGTTTGAAGAGAACGGTGGTGAATCTTTCGATGTAGAAATACCGTTGAGTTTGATTAAACCCAGAGCAGACAATCATCGCTTAAACGGTACATTAAAGTTATCTTTTGATACTTATATGGAATTGCTGCCTTCATGCCCTGATAACTGGCATGAGCTAGATGCGGCTGAGTATGTAGAATCGTTTTGGGCTTCACCGCTGGCAATGTTAGTAGCAAAAGGTAAATTGCACGGCAAAGAGTTAAGCGATGCAATGACGGGTGTGCAGGGCTTATTTAAAACTGCGGTGAGCTTAAAAACAAAAGGCCAGCGTAAGTCTATTGATGGCTTTTTAGCTTACGACGAGTTTGGCGCTGCGTCACACGTGGTGATCATTGATGGTGAGCGGCGTCTGCGTGCTGCCCATTTATACGGACGCGAGACGCTAAGATTACGTCTGGCTGTAAATGAACGTGCTGCTGATGGCCTATCTCAAGATGCCTCAGATCTAGACGTTGAGCTGGCCACTCTCGCAACTTCATACGAAGCGAATAGTTCGTCGGTATCTTTATCTTTGGCAGATACATTCAGGCATTATCACACACATTACAGGGTGCTATGTCAAAAAGTGGGTAAAGATGTTGCCGATGCAATGTCTACAAACACAGCAAAAGTCGCGATGAAGCTGACTTCTGAGTCAAAACCACAAGTTGCACGTTTTTTAAAGTTGGTGCGACACCCGCAAAGCGAGCTGCTGTTAGAGATCTGCTCCGTGCATAAGCCGGGTCGTGAATCTTTAATAAAAGTGGCGAATGACGCTGTAGCATATGCACAGCAGCATGGTATTAGTTGTGACCCTGTTCATGTTTATGCCTTCTCGGTTGCGGATGAAAAGATTGATTTTTCTATCGATGAGGTGCCTCAAGCGCTTGTGGATGAAGTGATGGCACTCGTTAATCAAGTTACGGGTAAGCATGTCATTAAAAAGAGCGAAGATGTTACACGTCAACAAGTGGCACAACAGTCAGAGGGCGATAAAAAAGAAACAGTTAAGAAGCTGAAGAAGTTAGGCTTTCCAACACCTGAGTCGGATAACGCGTTACGAGACAGACAGCTAAAAATGCTGATTGCGGTTTGCGCGCGGATAGATCCTACACTGGAGCAAACAGGCGAGCTACTGGAATCAATGGCTGCATCTAAAGGTTCAAAAGAAGACATAGATACATACCGTCAAGGTTTATTAAATATCGTCAGTCAGTCTATGCAGCATTTAGACAACCTAGATATGTCGGGCGAGGATTTATCTGGTTTAATCCGTAAAGCGCGCACTGAAGGGGTCAACTGGTCTGAATTATTCCAAGGCCAGAAAGAGGAGCGTAAGCATGGTTAATGATCGTAGCTCAAGTAAACTTGCTATGCTGGTGACGCCTAAGCCAAAACTTGACTCAGTGAGTGACGGCTCCGATCGCATTAATGCTAGGTTTCCTAACAAAATGATTGAATTGATGGATGCGGCAGCGCAGCAAAAAGGAGTATCACGCAGCCGCTGGGTATCTGAAGCAATTATTGAATTCAAACGTATCCATTTGGATACGCACCTTGAGTTTTTGAAAGAGATCGACGACAAGGCGGAGCAAGAAAAAGAGCGTCTGGCGATTTATCAAAACTTGGCGCGCATGACACTGGAAACCAAAATATCTACCGTAGGTGGACGCTCATTATCGATTAGGATGATCCAACAATCTATTCCAGCGCTAAGTGCTTTTCAAGAGCTACTACGCGTTATTGACTTGGCCGACAATACGCCGATTGAGTCGGATGATGTACCCAGCACACTCTCTTTAGCACCTGTCAGAGACAAACTAAGAACAATTTTGGGTCATATGGTAATTTGGGAGCGCTTGATGAAAGAAAGTGATTTGTCTACGTTAATTGGCTCCCCGTTAAATCAACAATAGCCATTGTTGGTTTTTGCTGCTTAGTCCTTTTCTGCTTGCCTTTCATTTGCTATTGTACAA